>LOER01000017.1 GCA_001515945.1 Desulfitibacter sp. BRH_c19 | reverse complement strand
TCACTTGAAAAAACAGGATATACCTTTGTTGGCTGGAATACAGAAAGAGATGGAAGTGGGATAAGCTATCTAGAAGATTCAAGCCTAACAATGAGTACAGCAAATATAACCCTGTATGCGCAGTGGAAAGTAAACACATATATAGTGAGCTTCAATAGTAGTGGTGGAAGTGTGGTAGCGGATATTACAGCAGACTACAGTACAACCATAACAGAACCAGTAGACCAGACAACAAAGGAAGGATACATTTTTTTAGGGTGGTATAAAGAAGCGGGCTTAACCAATGCCTGGAACTTTACAGTAGACAAAGTAACAGAGGATATCCTCTTGTATGCAAAGTGGATAGACAAAGAAACCATTATGATGACACCTAACCCAGCTAACATACTAGGCAGCAAAAGCTTTAGGCAGGTATTTACATTAAACATTGTTAATGACACAGTAACAGGATCAGTATATGCATCAGATATAAGCCTTGAAGGAGTATTAGATGGGCTAGATATAGCAACAGTTGACAAAACAAGTCCAACAACAGTTACAGCAGAGGTTTATGGGAACCTAGATAGTGAAGGAATAGGTACAATTACATTAAACGATAGCAAGCTGACAACCAGTATAAGTCCATTAACAGCAGAAGTAGCAGTTACCCTTAATAGCATAGCCTATGACGGGAATGGAAGTATAGGAGGAAGTATACCAAACGATAACAATAGATATGCAGAAGAGGTAACCATTACAGTCCTGGGTAATACTGGTTCACTTGAAAAAACAGGATATACCTTTGTTGGCTGGAATACAGAAAGAGATGGAAGTGGAACAAGTTACGGAGCAGGTTCGAATCTAACTATGGGTACAACCGATGTCATCTTATATGCCCAGTGGAGCTTCAATAGATACACAGTCACCTTTAAGGACTGGGATGAAACAGAACTGAAAACAGAAACCGTATATCACGGAAGTAACGCAACGGCTCCTGATAATCCAACAAGGTCCGGCTATAGGTTTACAGGCTGGGATGAAGAATTTACCAATATAACAAGTGATTTAACCATTACAGCTGAATATAGAAGAAATAGCAGCAATTCAAAACCGGAACAAACACAAGTAGCAACTACAGTATATGTTAACGGACAGGAACATGCAGCTGGAACAGAAACCGTGACAGAGGAAGATGGAGGAAGAAGTGTAGAGCTAAGAGCAGATGCCAATGCACTAAATGAAAAATTAGATGAAGCTATAAAAGAAAATGAAACAAGTGGTAGTACAACCGAAAACAAAGTAGAAATACCCGTAGCAGCAAGTAATGCAAATCAGATCAAGAGTATCTTAACTGGTGACATAGTAAAGAAAATGGACCAAAATAACTTTACACTTGCCATAACAACTGAAAAAGTAGATTACATCATTCCTGCTAAAGAAATAGGAATTGATCAAGTAGCAGCAATCTTAGATGTAAAAGCAGATTCTTTGAAAGATATAGAAGTAGAGGTGCAAATAAACAAACTAAATGAAACTCAACTAAAAGAAATTGAAGAGAATGCAAAAGTCAAAGGGCATGAAATCCTATTCCCACCAGTAGAATTTAAAGTAGTAGCAAAGACAACAACAACTTCTGGCGAAGTAAGAGAAACAACAGTTTCCGAGTTTTCAAGTTATGTAACAAGAGTCATGGAAATACCAACAGGTGTTGACCCAACTAAAGTTTCAACTGGGGTAGTTTATAATCCAGACGGAACATTCTCACACATACCAACAACAGTATTTGAGAAAGATGGCAAATGGTATGCAAAACTAAATTCACTAACCAACTCAAGCTATTCAGTAATTTGGAATCCTACAACAGTAGCTTCAGTAGAAAATCATTGGTCAAAAGACGCTGTAAATGACATGGCATCAAGACTAGTAATTAAAAACCCAGAAACATTTGAACCAAATGGTAGTATTACTAGAGGAGAATTTGCAGAATACATCACAAAAGCTCTTGGAATATATAGAACGGGTGTAGCAGAGCAAGGTAAATTCCTTGATGTGGAATTAAATAATAAATTAGCAGATGCTATAACAATAGCTACAGAGTATGAGATTATTACTGGCTATCCAGACGGTACATTCAGACCAAATACAGAGATAAGCAGGGAAGAAGCTATGACTATCTATGCTAGGGCAATGGATATAGCAGGGTTAAAGGAAGTAGATAACAGCAGGATAGACAAATATAAGGATAAAAATCAAATTGCTGATTGGGCCTATGAATTTGTAAAGAAAACAGTTAGTGTAGGTGTGTTCAATGGCAAAACCCATGAAACTATTGATCCGAAAGGCACCTTCACCTATGCAGAAGCAGCAATAGCAATTAGAAACCTATTAACCGAGGCTAAATTAATCAATTGATAAAGGTTCTTAGGATTACCATGTTTCATAGAGGCTCTGGATGCATTTCAGGGCCTTTTTCATATTACAACCCATTAATGGGTAAAATTACCATTGAAAAATATGGTTAAAGAAACTAGAACTATAAAGGGTTTTGGCTACTATTTCTAGAACTTGTCTAATATTCTTCCAAAATTTATAGAATATGTGAAACAAAGATAGCAGTTAACCAGTCTATATATAAGGGAGTATTCACGCATACATAGATAAATGTAAAACTGGAGGTAATGTATGAAGAAGATAGTAATTGCAGTAGTGATTGTAGCAGTATTAGTAGGAGGCGGATTTGGTGCATGGAAATGGTTCTCGGGTAAAAATGACCCTATGAATGAAGAACCTGTAATTGCAACAGCACCAGTAGAAATGGGAAATCTAGAGGTTTTGGTTGAAGGTTTTGGGCCCTTGCTTCCAATTGACGAGAAGGAGGTTAGCTCCATAGCTTCTGGAACAGTTCAAAGGATTGCCGTAGGGGAAGGAGATAGAGTTACTCAAGGACAGGAACTGGTGATTCTGGAAAATAGAACTCTGGCAATGGAGGTCCAACAAAAGCAATTAGAACTTGAGCAAAAACAAAACCAACTTGCAAGGCGTTTAAATACAACTCCTGATCAGTTAAATGCAGTAGGTGCAGAGCAGGCTTTAAAAATAGTTGCTCCTGCAAGTGGAAGGCTTACAGATTTTACCCATAAGGTAAAAGAAGAAATAGATTCAGGTGTTTCCGTAGGCAAGATTGTAGATGATAGTGGTGTTGTAATTGAAGTTATGACTACAAGTCAAGTATATAGTAAAATTAAAGCTGGAGACAACGTAAAGGTCCATTTCAGTGAGTTCAGCGGTGAATTAGAGGCTACTATTAATGAGCTTGATAGTAATCCGGTTCCTGGGGAACAAGGTTTTTCTTATACAGCAAGCATCTTACTTGATAATCCGGGGCTACTAAAGGTGGGAATGAAGCCTCAGGTTATTTTCAGTATTCCAGGACAGGAGGTGCAACTGCAGGGTGAGATAGTAAAATATAAGGCAGAAGAAAATATAGTACCAGGTGTTAGCGGTGACCTCACTTCTGTAGATGCAAAAAATGGAGATTGGGTTACTAAAGGGGACCTAATAGCAACTGTTGAGGAAGGCGATGCAATGACAGATGTAATATCCGATAGATTACAGATAAGCAGTCTTCAACTCGACCTTGAAGATAAGGTAAATCAAATGCAAAATATGGTTGTTAGAGCACCAATAGATGGAATAGTTGTAGAAGTTCTTGTGCAAGAAACAGATAAAATTACTGAGGGTACTAAAGTTCTTAAAATTGAAAATTATGATATGATGCAGGCTGAGGTTATGATTGATGAATTTGATATTGCTAAAGTCCATAAAGGACAGGAAGCAGTTGTCACAGTTGATGGAATGCCCGGTACTGAATTTGCAGGTCTTGTTTTTGATGTAGCTTTAATGGGAGAAAGCAGGGAAGGTTTAGCGGGCTTTCCGGTAAGGGTAGATATTCCGGCTCCTGAAGGGTTACGAGGAGGAATGAATGCTAACGTTTCTGTGTTCATTGATTCTAAAGATAATGTGATGCTTGTACCAATTGAAGCTGTTTATGAAGAGGGTGGGCAAAGCTTTGTTCAAATCCTTGAAGGGGATGTACCCGTAGCACAAGAGGTTAACATAGGATTAACAAATGATAGATATGCAGAGGTCATATCAGGCTTGGAACTCGGCACAATGGTTGTTGTGGGTAGTTCTATGGATATGATGAACCCAGATTTTGGTCGGGGTGGTACTCAGGTCGAAAAAGCAGTTAGGTATTAGGTGTTATACTATGATTAAATTAGAGAATATAACTAAAACATATGCTACTGGTAAATTGTCGGTTGAAGTTTTAAAGGGGATTAGCATAGAAATAAATGATGGGGAAATGGTTGCCATAATGGGGCCATCTGGATCGGGAAAGTCAACCTTAATGAACATTCTAGGTTGTTTAGATGTCCCAACAGGTGGTACTTATCTTCTTAACGATCAAGAGATACAGAAAAAGAACAATAGGCAGCTGGCGATCATTAGAAATAGAGAATTGGGATTTATTTTTCAAAAGTATAACTTAATTCCACAGCTAACGGCTGCTGATAATGTGGAAATGCCACTGATCTACAGAGGAATGTCCACAAAAGAACGAGTAAAAAGGACTAAGGACGCTTTAGAGAGGGTTGGCCTTTCCCATAGAATAAAGCATAAACCAACAGAAATGTCAGGGGGAGAACAGCAAAGAGTTGCCATTGCAAGAGCATTAGCATCAGAACCTCATGTATTGTTAGCTGATGAACCGACGGGCAACTTGGATACGAAAACAAGTGAAGAAATCATGACTATTTTTCAAGAGCTAAATGATCATGGTATGACACTAGTTTTGGTCACCCATGATTTTGATATAGGTGATCACTGTAAAAGATTAATTCGAATTCAGGATGGAATGATTATTGGTGATAGTCAGGTTAAGAACAGAATAAGTGCCAAGGATTCCTTAGCAGACATGAACCAGGATAAGGCGGTGGTTTCATGAAAAGTTTAATATTAAGCTTTAAGTCTGCATGGCTAGGTATCATGGGAAATAAAGTTAGATCCTCTCTTACAATGCTAGGTGTAATTATCGGTGTGTTTTCAGTTATTACTCTAGTATCGGTAGGAACAGGAGCAAGGCAGCAAATGATGATGCATATGGAAAGTATGGGAACAAATGTGATTCAGGTTTATGCCCAAGGATGGAATGTAAGGTTTACTTTAGATGATATTGATGAGTTAAAGGAAAGGGTTCCTTCCATAAAGAATGCAGTTCCTAATATGGAAAACTGGAGTAATATTAGATGGAGAAATCATGAGGATCAGTTTGGGTATTCAGGTACCACAGAGAACTACCTTTCAGTTACGGATAGCAAGCTTACAGATGGAAGATTTTTAACAGGTGGAGATGTTGAGTATAGGCGTAGGGTAGCAGTAGTAGGTGATCAGGTGGTAGTGGACCTTTTCAAAAATACTAATCCAATTGGGGAAACCATTAATATACAAGGGCAAAAATTCTTAGTAGTAGGTGTAATGGAGAGAAAGGGTAAGGAGTACGCAATGGGTCCTGATAGAAATATATTTATACCAATTACTTCTGCAATGAGAATAATGGCCACTAATAGGATCCAAGGTATTACCTTGAAGGCAAATAGCGCAGAAGATGCTAAAATCGCTAAAGTACACCTTCAGAGGATTTTCGATAAAAAATATGGTGGCCCTGATTCAGTTCATTTACAATCCCAGGATGAGTGGTTACAGCAGGTTGAGGAAATGAACAGGATAATGACCCTGGTGTTAGGTGCAATTGCTAGTGTTTCACTGCTTGTGGGTGGAATAGGCATTATGAATATTATGCTTGTTTCAGTTACTGAAAGGACCAGGGAAATAGGAATAAAAAAATCAATAGGGGCTATGAATCATCATATTCTAATACAATTTTTAGTTGAATCAATGATTATTAGTGGAGTAGGAGGTGTTATCGGAATATTATTAGGCTTCGGTGGTGCTGCATTGGTTGGAAAGTTTGGGCCAGAGACAGCAGTATCGGCTACTTCGGTTATTGTATCATTTGGTTTTGCTATGGGTGTAGGAGTAATATTTGGAGTTTGGCCAGCGATGAAGGCGGCTTCCATGAATCCTATAGAAGCCCTACAAAGAGAATAAAAAGCAAGGAATTGTAGCTTCTGTCTTATAGTAGGAAAATGGCATGCTGTGCTCACCTAGCAATTAAATTATAACAATTCTATAAGCTTATTCCAGCTAAAAAGCCTATGCTTTGCAAACTCGCTTTGCTCAAACAGTGCAAATCATTACGTCTTTTTAGCCTACATAAGCTAAGAATTGTAAAATAATTTAATTATGGTTCGCCCATATGCCATTATCCCAGAAGTGCGGATTTTAGCTTCTGTCTTCTGAATTCTGACTTCTGTATTCTGATTTTAAGACTTCTGTATTCAAATTTAAAGGGGGAAATAATATGCTAAAAAGCAAACTGTCAACAGTATTCTTCACTTTCATTCTTATACTTATCTTATCTGTACCAGCTTTTGCAGCTTCTACATATTTAGTTGATAAGCAGGGAGATCAAGAGCATCCTGTTGTTTCGGGAGATATTGTAGTTTATGAGGACCATGCTGATGGTAAACCAGGTATCTTTATGTATGATTTTTCAACTGAGAAGACAAAGAGAATAGGCAGCACAAGTAGCAGCCAGTCTGCACCCCATACTGATGGTGACTATGTAGTTTGGATTGATAATTCCTTTGATGTTCAGTCCATCAATTTATACAGCATAGCTACTGAGGAAACTACTAAACTTACGAGTGTTGGTTCTGAAAAAAGGAGTCCAAAGGTTGATTATCCATGGGTAGTCTGGTCTGAATACAAGGATAATAGCTGGGATATCTATGCTTATAATATTTCAACAAAAGCAACAAAAAAAGTCGCTAAGCATAATTATAATTATTTGAGAAAAGAATTGGATAGTGATGGCAACAGAAGAGCTCACTATGATGGGCAAGTTGGAGTAACAATTTCTGGTGATAAGATTGTCTGGACTGATTTTCGTAACCAAAAATGGGATTTATATGGCGCTGATTTAAATACAGGTGTAGAGTTTTCAGTTATAGTTGGGCAAAGAGATCAGTATAGTCCATTTTTAGAAGGAGAGCGTCTAGTTTATCAGGATAATAGAGAATTCCAAAGTAATATTTACCTGTATGATTTTAAGACTGAAAAAAGCACTTTGATCTGTGGTGCGGCTAAGGACCAGGAGTATCCCACGATATCTGGAAATGTAATTGCTTGGCAGGATTTTCGTAGCCAAAGATGGGATATCTACGGATACGATTTAAATTCAGGAAAAGAAATGGTCTTTAGTAATAAGCAGTATCATCAAACCTATCCATCAATAGATGGTAACAGACTTGTGTTTATGGATAATAGTAAATCAAGAGAAGACATATCTACTGTCAATTTGACTAGTGAACTTGTGGTTCCTACTGATTTAGATAGTATTTCTGGAATTAAGATAATAGTTAATGGTCGTTTGCTTGCTGCAGATGTTTCCCCAATAATGGAAAACGGAAGAGTATTAATTCCAGTTAGGGCTGTAAGCGAAGCATTAGGGGTCAACGTTGACTGGAAAAGTGATTCGCAAAAGATAATTCTAAGTGGAAGAGGCAAGAATGTAGAACTAACGATTGGAAGTAAACTTGCAACTATTAATGGAACATCACAGGATCTTGATGTTCCCGCTATGTTAACCCAGGGACGTACCCTTGTGCCTTTAAGGTTTGTTAGTCAGGCTTTTGGTGCTGCGGTTAATTGGGATGGTAATCAACAATTGGTGGAGATTTCCTTGTAAAAGGAAGTCTCTTTCACTAAAGGAGATGAGCTAATGTTTAGGAGAAAACGGAGTTTTTTAATAGTTTTAGTTTTGATTGCAGTATTTCTTTTTTCTGGTCCTCTACAAGCTGCAGAAAATGACCATTCCCTTGATCTTTTCAAGGAGGTTTTCCAATATACATTGGACCAGTATGTTGACGAATTAGATGAGAAAACGCTAGAAGAAATGGCAATAAAGGGTATGATGCAACAGCTTGATCCATATTCCCAGTACTTTGATGAAGAAGACTACAATGATTTTCAAACGGAGATGGATGGGTACTTTGGAGGGGTAGGACTACAAATTGAACAAATTGAAGATTACATAACAGTTGTTGCTCCTTTATCAGGAACACCTGGAGAAGCAGCAGGTATTATTGCTGGAGATATTATTTCCAAGGTTGATGATACAGATTTGACAGGCATGACACTCCAAAGAGCAGTAGATTTAATAAGAGGTGAATCTGGTACGCAAGTGAGACTTACTGTAATAAGGGAAGGGACCACGGAGCCCTTGGTATTTAATATAACCAGAGACATTATAGAGATCAAGGTTGTCGAAAGTGAGATGCTTGAGGGGCAGATTGGATATATTAAACTGAGCAGCTTTACCAGCTCTAGTCCTGTGCTCTATTCTCATGCCTTGAATAATCTACGTTCTCAGGGTGCTACAAGTATAATACTTGATTTACGAAACAATCCTGGTGGCTTATTGGGTGCTGCTATTTCTGTGGCAAATCCATTTTTAGAAGACGGGCTAGATATACTTCATATTGAAAGCAGGGTAGATGGAGATAATACATATTATTCTACATCAGAATCCATTGAATTGCCCCTTGTTGTCTTGGTGAACAAGGGTAGTGCTAGTGCTAGTGAAATTGTTGCAGGTGCCGTCCAGGACCATGGAGTAGGCACTTTAGTTGGCACTACAACCTTTGGGAAGGCAACAGTACAGCATCTGCATGAGATATCAAGTGGTGGTGCACTAAAAATGACAACCGCTAAATATCTTACTCCGAATAAACGGGCTATAAATGGAGTGGGAATCGAACCAGATGTCATAGTTGAGGATCCAGAAGAACAAATGAAAAGGGCAATTGAGATACTTAAAGGAAACGCAGTCCTTCCATCTAGCTCCCAGGCTATAACCTTTAAAATTGGAGAAAAGAAAATGTGGTTTGATGGTAAAACTGTGTCATTAAGTGAAGCACCTTATTTAGCAAAAAGTTCCGTAACTATGATACCCCTTAAACAAATTGCTGAACAATTAGACTTTAGGGTTGATTTTAATCTTCAAGAGCAGAAGATTACACTTACTAAACAAGAAAGTGTAATGGAAATGTGGCTAGGTAAAAAAGAGGCCCTTATTAATGGACAAGCTACCACTCTTCAATCAAATCCAGTAATAAAAAATGGAACTACACTTGTTCCAATTAGATTGCTGGCTGAGTTTCTTGGTACTCAAGTGAGTTGGATTGATGGGGAAATAACTTTTAGAATAAGATAATAAATAAAAATATCTTTGATAAATGTCGAAAATAAAGTTTTTTCAAAAGGGTTTTCATAAGAACTTGTTGAAGTAGTTTTTTAGGAATTAATGGAGAATTTAGGAGAGTGGTGGCACAAATGTTTAAAAGAAAAATGTTGACTGTTCTGATTTTATTGGTGTTCTTATTAAGTACTGGAGTTGCAGTTGCAGCTAGTCAGGTATTTAGTGATGTTCCTGGTAACCATTGGGCAGCAAAGGATATTGCAAGAATGAAGGCAAAGGGTGTTTTGGGAGGGGTTTCTGAAACACGCTATGCTCCTAATGACCCTGTTACACGAGAAATGCTGGTAGTAATGCTGGCTAGGGTCCTTGGTGAACAGGGTGAGGCATCAGGCACTATACCTGCAAGTTTTGTGCAAAGAGACAACGTTAGTAGCTGGGCGACAGGATCGATGAGCTATGCTGTTAGAGAAGGAATTATTAGCGGTAGCCTACTCCATAGTGATCCAAAAGGAGCTGTAAGCCGCCATGAAGTTGCAGAAATAGTTGTTAAAGCAATGGGATTAACAACTGAAGCAAATAGTAAACAAAATGTTATACTTGATTATTTTGATGCATCATCTATCCCGTTATCTTCTCGCGGTTATGTAGCTGTTATGAAGGATAAGGAAATCATGGCTGGAAGTTCTGATGGTAACTTTAATCCCAATGACCCATTAACAAGGGCACAAATAGCTTCTGTCCTTAATAGAGTTGATAATCATTTACAAAAGTTAACATCTACTACTGTCAAAGGAAAAGTATTTGGAATTTCCTCATCAGTACTGACAATTGAGAATGCTTCTGGTGTAATCGAACCCATTAACTTAGCTTCAAATGTTCTAGTATTTAGAGCTGGAGGAATAAGTGAATTAACATCTCTAAATTCTGGTGAGATGGTTGAAATTATTAAGGATTCTGGTGGCAAGGTGCTTTATATAGATCAGGGCCAATACCAATTTGATAAAATCACACTCGAAGGTGAAATTACTGACATAGTGGGTCAGACTATTAAAGTATTAACTATTAAATCAAATAATAACACATCTGATACATATACCCTTAGCTCTAGTGCTATCATCAGAATTGATGATCAAAATGGTGTGGCCTCTCAGTTGGCCAAGGGACAGGCTGTAACAGCAGTAATTTCAGACCAAAGCATTACATCCATCCATGTGTCGAATGCTCAGCGGGTTATAAATGGAACGATTACTGAAATAGATTTAGATGATAAAACCATTACACTTGAACGCACTAGTGATCTTGGGGAAATTGTCTTAAACATTGATAATAGCACAGAGATTATCTTATCAAAAAAAGAAATAGACTTGGAAGACTTAATTGAAGAACAAGAAGTAATGGTGATTGCAAGTGGAACAAAAGCTACTAGGATAGATGTGAATGATTTAGAAAAAACAATTACAGGAATTCTAGTAGAAATTTCCTATTCACCAGATGTAACTTTGACAATTCTAAATGAGGACACTGACAAAGAAGAAACATATTATATTGATGCAGATGTTAGTATCAGAAGAGATCGTAACAGGGATCTTACTTTAAGACAGATATATGCTGGTGACGAAATTGATATAGACCTAATAAATAGAAACGTGACAAGCATTTATGCTACTAGTGTAGAAGATGATGCAGAGGGAACCGTTAAAGAGATTAGGTTGGGTGCAACACCGGCTATTGTAATAGTAACAGATGACGGGGAAGAAAAAACTGTTCCAGTTGCATCTGATGCTAGGATACGTAAGGATGGCGCTACAATCAACTTAAGGGAGATAGAATTTGGTGATTGGGCAGAGCTGGAAATTGAAGGAACCCAGGCCACAAGGGTTGATATTGAAGCAAAGTATAGTAATCGTTATCTAATAGGTACAGTTGAAAATATCCACGAGGCAGCTCAGGTTATAGTTATTTATGAAACTGAAACAAGAGAGAACAGACAGGTTTTCTGGGATTCAGACACTACGGTTATCAGAAATGACCGTACTAGAAGTGTCAGCTATCTTTCAGCAAAAGATGAAGTAATAATTACTGGCATTTATGAGGGTGGCCTTTTCTGGGCAAGAACCATCGTAATCGTAAGCAATTAACACCAAAAAGGTGACCAGGTTTCCCTGCGTCACCTTTTGCTTGTGCAATCAATGTGCACCCAACAAGGGTGACGCGGGGACGTTTCCTGTGTCACCCTTGTTTGTGTGCTATCAGAAAACTAGTCTGAAAGGGACATGCAATTTCAAGCAATACTAAGATATTTCAAGAGAAACACTACTTAGATAGCTGAAATTAGTTTGTTAATAACAACTATGAATAAAAACATTAGTTGTACATTGCAACTAATGTTTTATAATAAGAGTAGGACAAAAAAGAAGAGGGTTAATAAGATATGGACAAGGAGATTGAAAATACCATCCAGAGTTTTTCAGTAGACGATGCACTTGGTTTTGTAATTAATCGTGCCGCAATTATAATGAGAAAAAGATTGAATCATATTTCTAATAAGGAAGGTGTTGATATAACACCTGAAGAGTTTGCCATACTAGGTAGACTATGGGAGGAAGACGGACTTCTCCAAACAGTTTTAACTGATAAAACACTAAAGGATAAAACAACGGTTACCCGTTTATTGGAAAGATTAATCAAAAAATCCTTAATTAAAAAAAAGGTTGATGAAACAGATCGAAGAAACTTTCGAATATACCTTACAAAAAAAGGTAAAATCTTAATGTTGAAGATGATACCCATTGTCATTAGCCTCACAGAAACAGCTTGTAAGGATATCAATCAACAGGATTTAATGACAACCTTAAGAACACTAAGAATGATAGTTAAAAATTTAGATAACGATGATGTTGAGTAATTTTCTGCGGATTAAAGGAGAAAAAGAAATGAGAAAAATCCTGCATATCGGCTTGGATGTTGGTTCCACAACAGTAAAGATAGCAATTATTGATGAAAGGGATAACCTTGTTTTTACTCATTACCAGAGGCATTTTTCTGATGTCCAGCATACGGTTAGCAATCTTTTGCAAAAATTGTATACTCAGTTACGGACCAGGGAGGTAACCATGAATGTGACTGGCTCCGGAGGAATTTCTGCTTCAGAACAGTTGGGAGTACCTTTTATCCAGGAAGTTATTGCTTGCAGTCAGGCGGTGGAACGGTTTATTCCTACCACAGATGTCGCTATTGAACTGGGCGGGGAAGATGCAAAGATTACTTACTTCGGAGACTCTCCTGAGCTCAGAATGAATGGGACTTGCGCTGGCGGAACCGGTTCTTTTATAGATCAAATGTCTATTCTGCTGAAGACGGATGCTTCCGGATTAAACGAATTAGCAAAAAAACATACAGTAATATATCCCATTGCTTCCCGTTGTGGGGTTTTTGCGAAAACAGATATTCAGCCTTTACTGAACGAAGGTGCAGCTAAAGAAGATATTGCAGCGTCTATCTTTCAAGCAGTGGTGAATCAGACTATTGCAGGTTTAGCCTGTGGAAAGCCTATTAAAGGAAATGTAGCCTTCCTCGGGGGACCGCTAAGCTTCTTGTCAGAATTGCGTCAGCGTTTCATCGAAACCTTACATCTAAGACCCGAAAACATCATTGCTCCGGAAGATGCCCAGTATTTTGTAGCTATTGGAGCGGCCCTAGCTTCCAAAAAAGGAGAGGCCTGTACATTCAAAGCTATCTACGAAAAAATTCCGAGCTTGCATAGTTTGGGGTCGTCGACGAAGCTTCTTCAGCCGCTATTTACCTCCCAAGAAGAATATGAGGATTTTCACTTCAGACACAGTGAGAGTTCTGTCAAGAAGCGGCCATTAAAGGAAGTGACCGGTCCTTGTTTCCTGGGGATTGATGCTGGCTCGACGACTACCAAACTCGCCCTTATTGATAGGAATGGATATCTAGTTTATTCCTACTATGGGAGTAACGAAGGAAGTCCATTAAATTCAACCATTACAGCTCTGAAGGATTTATATAAAAAATTGCCTTCCAAAGCTTTTATCGGTTCGTCAGTAGTCACAGGGTATGGTGAAGCTTTGCTTAAGGCTGCCCTACAAATTGATCATGGGGAAATTGAGACGATAGCTCATCATAAGGGTGCAGAGTATTTTCTCCCGGGAGTGGATTTTATCCTGGACATCGGGGGACAGGATATGAAATGCATGCAAATTAAAGACGGAGTGATTCATAACATCATGCTGAATGAAGCCTGTTCCTCAGGCTGCGGTTCTTTCATTGAAACGCTGGCGGAATCCATTGGAATCCCCCTCAATGAATTTGTACAGAGGGGTATGTTTTCTAACACACCAGTCGACTTAGGAACCCGCTGTACAGTATTTATGAATTCCAAGATTAAGCAGGTCCAGAAGGAAGGCGCGGATATTGGCAGTATAGCCGCAGGAATAGCTTATTCGGTGGTAAAAAACGCTCTTTACAAGGTTGTCCGTTTACGTAGTTCTGAGGAGGTAGGTGAAAAAGTCGTTGTTCAGGGAGGTACATTTAATAACGAAGCTGTTTTAAGAAGCTTTGAGATTGTAACCGGAAGAAATATGATTCGTCCGGACATTGCAGGAGTTATGGGTGCTTTTGGGGCAGCTCTCATCGCTAGGGAGAGATACCAGATAGACACAAAAACTGGGTTACTCACAATCGATGAACTGGAAGATTTCAATACAAGGACCAGTACGAGGTATTGCGGATTATGCGGCAATAATTGTCTCCTGACAGTAAACAGATTTTCAGATGGGCGGGAATTTTTCTCTGGAAACCGTTGTGAACGAGGAGCCGGTCTTGAAAGTACTACCAGTAAGCTTCCCAACCTTTTTGAGTACAAATATAAAAGAGTTTTTAACTATCAGCCTTTAAGTAAGGAAGAAGCTAGACGCGGGGAGATTGGGATACCTCGGATACTGAATATGTATGAGCATTATCCTTTCTGGTTTACCTTATTTACAGAACTGGGCTTTAGGGTGATATTATCTGCCCGATCTTCTAAAAAGGTATTTGAATTGGGTATGGAGACTGTATCGTCGGAATCCTTGTGCTATCCTGCTAAACTGGCCAATGGTCATATCAAAGAACTTCTTAATCGGGGAGTGAAAGTGATATTTTATCCTTGTCTTCCCAAGGATGAAAAAGGGATGGAGGGAGTCAATAATAATTATAATTGCCCTATCGTAACCTCCTATCCCGAAGCTATTAATGCCAATATTGACGAGTTGAAAAGAGAAGATGTAACTTTTCTTTATCCTTTTCTTCCTATAGATAATATGGTAAGAATGAAGGTCAGGATATACGAAGAATTCAGCAGGTTTGGGGTATCCAAACAAGAAGTTGATAAAGCAGTAGATAAGGCATATCTCGAAAGAAAGGCTTTTCAGAAGGATATTAAGGATGAAGGGGAAGAAATCCTAAACTATTTGCAGAAAAATCAAAGGAAAGGGATTGTTCTAGCAGGTCGTCCATATCATCTTGATCCAGAGATTAACCATGGAATTTCGGAGATGATTACTGGTCTGGGATTGGCTGTTCTTACCGAGGATTCCATAGATCATCTGGGAAAAGTAGAAAGACCTTTAAGGGTATTGGACCAATGGGTCTATCATTCTAGACTCTATGCTGCTGCCAGTTTTGTAGCCACAAGGAGTGATTTGGAACTGGTACAGCTTAACTCTTTTGGCTGTGGTCTAGATGCTGTTACTACAGATCAAGTTCAGGAAATCCTGCAACAATATAGAAAAACGTATACTTTGATTAAAATAGATGAGATTAATAATTTAGGGGCAGTAAGAATTCGTATTCGTTCACTTCTGGCAGCAATGAAGGAAAGGGAAAAGAAGAACATTCAGCCTCAAAAACTTTACGATATTCCTCAACGGGTTGTGTTCACGGAAAAAATGCGGCAAGAATATACTATCCTTGCCCCTCAGATGGCTCCTATTCACTTCGAATTAATAAAGGAAGCCATACGGATGGAAGGCTATCAGCTCGAGATTTTGCCGGATGTAGAAATGGGAGTTGTGGAAGAAGGGCTGCGGCATGTCCATAATGATGCTTGCTATCCTTCGATTATTGTTGTGGGTCAGATTATGGCGGCTCTTAAATCAGGACGGTATGATCTTAGCCGGACGGCTGTTATAATGTCTCAAACCGGAGGAGGATGCCGGGCTAGCAACTATATCGGTTTCATTCGCAAGGCGCTGCAGGAGGCGGGAATGGAATATATCCCAGTTGTATCTTTGAATACCGGTGGTTTGGAAAAGAACCCTGGATTCAAAATAACTAAAAGAATGGTCAAAAGGTGCATTATGGCTATGGTTTATGGGGATCTGCTTATGCGGTTGACGAATGCTGTGAGACCTTACGAAAAAAACATTGGAGCAACAAATAAATTGTTAGAAAAATGGCTTAAGGAATTGAAATCGAGTTTAACCAGGATGAGTATGAAGGAGTATCATCAGAATATTTGCAGCATCGTGAGAGAGTTTGAAACCATGGAAATTCTTGATATTCAGAAGCCTAAAGTAGGAGTTGTTGGGGAAATCCTCGTCAAGTTTCACCCTTTTGCCAATAATTATATCGTGGATATCCTGGAAAAAGAGGGTGCTGAGGCGGTCGTACCTGACTTGCTGGATTTTTTCCTGTACTCTGCATATCAGGGCATTTACAGTCGTAAAAAACTTTCAGGAACTTTCAAAACAGAGCTTATTTCGCGATATTTAATTTGGACGCTGGAAAAGTATCGCAGGGTGATGAAAAGAGAATTGAAAAGAAGTAAGCGTTTCCATCCCCCCAAAAGTATTTTTGAACTCGCCGATATGACTCAAGAGATTATGCATCTGGGACATCAATCTGGGGAAGGCTGGTTCCTGACGGCAGAGATGCTGGAGCTGATTGAAAGTGGTGCAAGTAATATTGCTTGTCTACAACCTTTTGCCTGTTTACCCAACCATATTACAGGGAAGGGTATGGTAAGAGAACTCAAAAGGCGGTATCCTCAAGCTAATATTGTGCCGGTAGATTACGATCCTGGATCCAGCCAGGTCAATCAGGTGAATAGAATAAAGCTTATGTTATCTGTTGCCTTCAAGAATATGGAAGTTCCAGAGGAGAGTTTGAGAACAATGCACCCACTTGAAGAGATTAGTTTTTTCGATGAGATTAAAGCAAAGTAAAGAAATTAAGATTGCTTTTCTGACTGGACGATGTTACTATAATACCATAGTGAGTGATTACTCACTATGGTATTATTTAATTAATAAGGGCATTCCTTAGCAGTGAAGTCGTTCAGCCAAAGCTGAACATTGAGGAATCAGATGGAGACTCTACTCCACCTGATTTAGAGCCACTTATAAAAGTGGGTGTGTTAACCCATATGGAATATTATCGATAAAACTAGAATACTAAATAGAAGTGTGTTCGCGTACATTAAAGGGGGAGAGGCAATGGAGAAGAGAAAGAAGATTATATTGCTTATTGTAGTGCTGGGAATTATAACAGGCTCATTCTGGGTCTGGCAGGCATATTTTAGGGGTGAACAGCAAGATATTCAGGCTGTTTGGAAGACATTTTTTAAAGGTGACAAGCAAGAAATAGAGGCAACGGGCACCATTGAAGCAACTACTATACACCTCAATGCTACGCTGGCTGGATCAATCAAAGTCTTAGATATAAAGTCAGGAGATAAGGTGCAAAAAGATCAGTTAGTAGCTGAATTAAGCCGCAATGAATTAGTAACCCAGCGGGAGAGAGACCAATTAAGTGTAGTAAAGGCAGAAGCGGCCCTGGCTGACTTAAAGTCAGGAGCTAGGAATCAGGAAATAAAAGAAGCTGAGGCTAACGTCAATATTGCTCTAGATAACTTGAGCAGTAGAGCTGACGATGTAGAAAGACTACAAACCTTATTTGAAGCAGGAGCCATATCCCAGATAGAGTATGAGAAAGCTCAGACAGCTCTTGAAATTAGCAAAAATCAAGTTCTGGCTGCTGAGGCTCGTTTTAATCTTTTGCAAGCGGGCAGTCGCCAGGAATTGATTAATGCCGCCCAAGTCGAAATAGACCGCAACAAAGCCATCCTTAAAACTACTGATGCCATGCTTGAGGATCTAAAAATCTACGCACCCATTGATGGCATTGTTTTATCAAAAAATTATGAATTAGGGGAGTATGTTACACCGGGGGCTTCTATAGCTACAATTGGTAATATGGATGATCTTTGGGTTAAAGTCTATATACCTACCGATGACCTTCCCAAAGTATTTTTGGGACAAAAGGTATTTTTGACAGTAAGCGGATTGTCCAAAAACTTTGAAGGTATTGTTGAGGAGATAGCTACCAAAGGCGAATTTACACCCAAGACTATTCAGACCAAAAAGGAACGTACAAATGTGGTCTTTGCGGTAAAAATCGGGATTAATAGCGAGGGTGGTATTCTTAAGCCTGGCATGCCTGCTGATGTGGTTTTCGCCGGGGGTAATCAAGATGATTAAAGCCGCAGGAGTGAGTAAGTCCTTTGGCACTATTAAAGCTATCAGCACAGTAGACCTCCAGGTAAAAGAACAGGAGATTTGCGGCTTGGTTGGTCCGGATGGGGCCGGCAAGACCACCTTGATCCGGATGATTTGTGGGCTTATTACACCTGATGCAGGCCAAGTCTGCATTTTGGGCACAGCACCTGAACGCCTTGTTGAAAGAGATCAGCTTGGCTATATGCCCCAGCGTTTCAGTCTTTATGGAGATCTGACTGTGATGGAGAATATTAATTTTTTTGGTGCAATGTATAAACTGGACAAGAAAACTATAAATCAGCGGGCTGATGAAATATTGGAGATTAATAATCTCATCGATTTTAAGGACCGCTTTGCCGATAATCTTTCGGGAGGAATGAAACAAAAGCTTGCCCTCACCTGTTCCTTAGTGACCCGCCCGAAAATTCTAATCTTGGATGAGCCTACTTATGGCGTTGACCCTGAATCACGCAAAGAATTCTGGAGAATTGTATATCAGCTTAATAAAGAGGGCATGACCATCTTAATTTCTACACCTTATATGGATGAAGCTGAACTTTGTACTAAGGTGGCCTTTATAGACAGGGGTAGGATAGTTAAAGTTGATTCACCCCAGGGACTTAAAGAAAAATTTCCATTTACTGTTGTAGAACTGCTGGCCAATTTAAAACAAAAAGCAGTCCTCCAAAATTTGACTGGAGTACAGGATTTCTACTTTTTTGGAGACCGTTATCACCTCGTGCTACAGGAGACAGCCACGGTGGAGGATATTCGGCGTTCCCTTGAGCAGCAGGGGGTTATTGTCAGGTCCATTCAGATAATTAGGCCTTCCATGGACGATGTCTTTGTTTCACTAGCTGAGAAAGAGGTGGTCTAATGGAATACGTTGTAGAAACTCGTGATTTGACTAGAGTTTTTGGTAATTTTACAGCTGTTGATAAACTTAACATCCAAATTAAGCCTGGTGAAATATATGGTTTTCTGGGGCCAAATGGAGCAGGAAAATCAACAGCTATCAGAATGCTGTGC
Organism: Desulfitibacter sp. BRH_c19; assembly: GCA_001515945.1. Lineage (NCBI taxonomy): Bacteria > Bacillati > Bacillota > Clostridia > Neomoorellales > Desulfitibacteraceae > Desulfitibacter > Desulfitibacter sp. BRH_c19. The sequence continues at coordinate 45,264 of LOER01000017.1, read as the reverse complement.
GGTATTCTGGAACCTAGTGCTGGATCAGGCACTATTCTGGGGTATGATCTCCTGCAGGAAACTGAAAAAATAAAGAGTCATATCGGATATATGTCTCAAAAGTTTAGTCTATATAATGATCTTACCGTTTTGGAAAACTTGAATTTTTATGCTGGCATTTATAGTATTCCCAAGGAAGTCCGTCAGCAGCGTATTCAAGAAATGATAGCTATGGCAGGTTTAATAGGCCGCGAGAAGGAACTGGTGGCTAATCTTAGTGGGGGCTGGAAGCAGCGATTAGCCTTAGGTTGTGCTATTATTGCCCGTCCATCTATTGTGTTTTTGGATGAACCTACAAGTGGTGTGAGTCCCACTAGCCGAAGGATGTTTTTTAATATCATTCAGGAATTAGCTGATCAGGGTACGACCATCATGGTTACTACCCATTTTATGGATGAAGCGGAGCGCTGCCATAAGATTGCTTTTATTTCGTCTGGAAAGCTGATGGCCATAGATACTCCTGACTATTTAAAAAGGAATACACTAGAGGGTTTTCTTGTAGAATTAGCCATACCCCAGGCCATGGAGAAAATTAGTGAACTTGAAAGTTTAGCTTATGTTAAAGACTGTACCATTCACGGTCCGTTACTCCATGTCTTGTTAAATAATCAAAAGCATATGGAAGATTTGCGCAACTTAACAGGGGTAGAACCTAGACCTATAGTTCCATCTTTAGAGGACGTATTCATGGCTCTGGCCAAACGTCAAAGGGAGAGTGAATGTAGTGCATAGAATAATTGCTGTGTTAAAGAAGGAATTTTTACAAATGCGTCGGGACAGGATGACACTAGGCATGATATTTATGCTTCCATTGGTCCAGCTTTTAGTGTTTGGGTTTGCCATTCAGACAGAAGTAAAACATATTTCTACAGTAGTATTTGACCAGAGTTTAACTAGTGAAAGCCGGGAGTTATTGGATTCTTTTAGTGCTTCGGGCTATTTTGATATTACGTATGTAGCGCATAACTATGATGATGTGAACAAAATGATAGACAGCGGTAAGGCAAAGGTAGGGATCGTTTTTCCTCCTGACTTTGCCGCAAGTATAAATAGGGGTGTTCCAGCACAGGTGCAGGTACTGGTGGATGCAAGTGATAATATGGTTGCAAACCAGGCTATTGCTATAGCAAATTCTATTGGTTTGATTAAATCCCAGGAGATGCTCTCTGCAAAGATTAATATGGAAGGTCCGCCTTATGATATAAGGGTACGCCCTTGGTATAATCCTGACGGAATAACGGCTTATTACATGGTACCAGCTATTTTGGGTATTGTGGTGACGATGACCATGGTTCTTGTCACTTCCATGGGGATTGTGCGGGAAAGAGAACGAGGGACTTTGGAGCAATTGATGGTAACACCTATTAAACCCTTGGAGTTAATGGTTGGTAAAATAGTACCATATATTGTCCTGGGGTACTTACAAATTACAGTGGCTCTGATTATTGGTGTTACTGTTTTTGGTGTTCCCATAAGGGGTAGCCTATTAGAGCTTTATTTGTTAACCCTCTTTTTCATCACCGCCTCACTAGGGTTGGGTATTCTGATTTCCAATGTGGCCAAGACTCAGATGCAAGCCATGCAGATGGGCTTCTTCGTTCTGCTGCCCAGCATCTTGCTGTCGGGTTTCATGTTTCCACGGGAGGCCATGCCCCGTCTGATTTATTACATCGGGAACTTTATTCCCCTAACGTATTATCTGGACATTATCAGGGGGATAGTATTAAAGGGTATTGGCTTTCCTTATCTCGTGGGGCAGGTTACATCCTTGGTGGTCTTTACTGTGGTCTTATTAACTGTGAGTACCCTGAAATTTAAGAAAAAAATTGCCTAGCAGTGATAAAATATGAAAGGTTGAAATATAAATGAATGAAAAAAAAGATGATGCTTTAGGTGTTCTTTTACAACAGTATCTAGAGACTGAAAAAGATGTTACTGATAAACAAAGACGTGTTTTGGAGGCTGCAGTTGAAGTTTTTTCTGAAAAGGGTTTTGCAGCCGCATCTACAAGTGAAATTGCACAAAAAGCTGGTGTTGCTGAGGGGACAGTTTTTAAGCATTATAAAACTAAAAAAGGCTTGCTGTTTAGTATCCTTTCTCCAACCATTTTAAAGCTTGGGGCACCTATATTGATCAGGGATTTTGAGAAGGTCTTGGAGGCAGAATACCAGCACTTTGGGGATTTTTTACGTGCTTTAATTGAAGACAGACTTGAATATGCAACGAAAAATACTGCTGCGGTAAAAATTCTTGTTAATGAGGTATCCTTTCATCCAGAACTACGAGAAATGTTAAAGGAAGTTTTTAATGAACGGGTTTTGCCACGACTTCAAAAGGCTATTAAGCATTTTCAGGAAAAAGGGGAATTGGCAAAGCTACCTGATTCAACCATTATCAGGTTGATAATCAGTACTACCGTGGGATATGCTGCCGCAAGGCTTATTATGCTGCCCGATAATGATTGGAATGATGAGGAAGAGATTGAAATGATGATAGAATTTCTCTTGAAGGGACTAAGGCCATAAACAGATAAATTAATAATGTTTTAATATTTTGTTAAGGATGTTTTAATATTTTAAGAATAATATGGTATTAGGTTAATTTGAAAATTGGGTTTTGAAAATATAGCACCCTTGAGTGAAACTTTTTATTGACTTTATACGTATAGGTAATTAGAATGAAATGTGTATACTGACCGTCCAGTCGGTCAGTATACGCCTTTTTCTGAAAGTATTGATATTAAAATTATTTTGAAACACATAAAAGGAACTAAGGTATTTAAAATTTGAAAGGAGTAATACATATGTGGGGGAAAAAGATAGTAATAGCTTTAGTCATCATTATAGTAATAGTTGGAGTAGTAATTGGTCTAGGAAAACTAAAACAGTCTGCTGAAGTTACTGAAGCAGATGCAGTTAATCCAATCCCTGTGGAAATTTTAGAAGCTTCAAGGGGTGAGATTACTGAGATTACAAAAATGACAGCTGTCGTGGAAGCGAAAGAAAGTGTATCTATCGTTCCAAAGGCAGGGGGAAAAGTTGAAAGTGTAGCTGTAACTGTAGGTGACAGAGTATCAAAGGGTCAAGTACTGGTTCAGCTTGAAAAAACAGAAATCCTTGCTCAGTTGAAGCAAGCAGAAGCTGGCCTAGCGCTTGCCGAGGCAGGGAAAAGCTCTGCTATGGCTCGTCTTGAAGATGCTAAAACTACTTTGGATCGGATGGAAATGCTTTATGAAGAGGGAGCTATTTCAATGCAGCAGTTGGAACAAGCAAGGCTGCAATATCAGCTTTCTGATCCAGAAACTGTTAATGCCCAAATAAATCAGGCACAAGCAGGAGTAGATATGATAAAAACTCAATTACAAAATACAGTTATTACAGCGCCTATTTCTGGAATAGTTACTTCAGTCAATGTGTCATCAGGGGAAATGGCAGGTCCTTCTATGCCTATAGCTGTAGTAATGAATTTAGATGAAGTAGAAATTTCAGTAGGTGTTGTTGAGCAGTATATTAACAATGTAGAGGTTGGGCAAGAGGTAAATGTGAAGTTAGCAGCCATAAATAATGAACCTTTCACAGGTATTATTAAAACTATTGCACCCGCAGCTGATCAAACTACAAGAACATTTCCCGTAACAATTTCCGTAGAGAACAAGAATCATGAGATAAAGTCTGGTATGTTTGCAGAGGTTGGTTTTGCAACAAGAACCCGGAATGATGTTATTAAAGTACCAATGGTTTCAGTAGTTGATCAGGGAAGCAGGCAGGCTATATTTGTGGTAAAAAATGAAATGGCTACCTCCCAAAAAATTGAATTAGGATTAAATGATGGTGAATATGTAGAGGTTTTAAGTGGAATAGAAGAAGGGGATAAGATAATTGTAAAGGGTCAGAATATTGTAATCCATGGTGATCCAGTAGTGGTTCAGGGTGGTGAGAAGTAATGTGGCTTTCTAATTTTAGTGTTAAACGCCCTGTAACTATCATAATGGCCGTTTGTATAGTAATTATTTTAGGTTTTGTTTCCTTTACAAACCTTTCTGTAGATTTATATCCAGATTTTAGTCTTCCATATGCGTTAGTCATGACTAATTATGAAGGGGCAGCTCCTGAGGAGATTGAAAATCTGGTCACTAGACCTCTAGAGGAAACAATGGCTACATTAAGTGGTGTTGATGAAATAATGTCTGAATCAATACCCGGGACATCTATGATATTCATAGCCATGAACTGGGGAACGGATATGGATTTAGCTACCCTAGAAATGAGGGAGCAGATTGACTTTGTAACTACCTTTATGCCAAGTGATATTAGTAAACCAATGGTACTGCAAATGGATCCATCCATGATGCCAATTCTTGAACTGGGCGTTACTGGTGGTGATGATCTAGCTCAGCTAAAAGACTTAGTAGAAAATGAAATGAAAGATCGACTGTTGAGAATTGACGGGGTTGCTTCAATTTATACAACAGGAGGGTTAACCAGAGAGATACATGTACTGATTGATCCGGCTAGACTTAATGCATATGGTCTTTCCATGGATCAGGTTATGGGAGCTCTACGTTCTGAAAACGTGAACTTCTCATCTGGGCAGGTAACCGATGGTAACAAGGAATTTTTCGTGAGAACAATGGGTCAATATGAGAATATTGAAGATATTGGAAATGTGGTTCTTTCACTTCCTAGTGGAGGACATATTTATTTAAAAGATCTGGGCGAGATTAAAGATACCCATAATGAAGTCAGTCAGATAACTAGGGTCAATGGGGAATCCAGTATTGGAGTTCACATTGTAAAGCAGAGTAAAACAAATACAGTACAGGTAGCCAACAAAGTAAAAGCAGAAATTGCAATGATGGAAAAAGAATTACCTGTAGATGTTAAAATTAATATAAGCTTTGACCAGTCCGAGTTTATCAATCAAGCAATTGACGGAGTTGTAAGAAATGCGATAATTGGTGGATTTTTGGCAATAGTTGTTCTCCTATTGTTCCTTAGAAATGTAAGGAGTACCCTTGTCATAGCTACTGCAATTCCTATATCCATAATATCTACCTTTACACTTATTTACTTTAATGATTTGACGTTAAACATGATGTCCCTTGGTGGTATTACCCTTGGGATTGGGATGATGGTAGATAGTTCGATAGTTATTCTTGAAAACATTTATCGTTATGGGCAGCAGGGGTATTCAAAAATTGAAGCTGCTAAGCAGGGTGCCGCTGAAGTATCAAGTGCGGTAGTTGCGGCAACGTTTACAACATTAGCAGTATTCTTACCAATTGTTTTTGTTGAAGGCATTGCAGCAGAATTGTTTGGGGATCTTGCTTTAACTGTATCCTTTGCTCTAGCAATGGCTTTACTGGTATCTTTGACACTCATTCCCATGCTAGCATCAAAATTGCTAGTAACTAATGGAAATGGGGGTGCCAAGGCTGTACCTACAAAAAGTACTCCCATTAAGTGGGCTGCCAACGGTATGGGAAGATTTTTGGATTTGCTAGGTGATAAATACAGAGCTGTTCTTGATTGGGCACTCGGACATAGAAAAACAGTAATTGCTGTTGTGATAGTAGCACTGGTTGGTTCTTTCGCAATGGTACCCATGGTGGGGATGTCCTTTATGCCAACTATGGATAGCGGTGAAATATCAATTAGTATTAACCTGGAAAGAGGCACAGTTCTTGAAGAAACTAATGCGATAGCTACTGAGGTGGAGGAATACCTTGAAACTATCCAGGAGGTTAAAACAATTTTTGTCTCGGTTGCACCGCCTAGAGATGGCATGACAGGGACAGGGTCGCCTGCTACAGAACGTATTAGTATTCGTGCTATGCTTGTTGGAACGGGCAGCAGAGAAAAGGATTCACTAATAATTGCTGATGAGATTCGCAGTTATCTTGCTACAATACCAGGAGCGGAAATTAGTGTGGCGGCAATAGATTCTTCCCAGGGTGGCGGCGGAGGAACAATGTCTCCTATTGCAGTTAAGATTAAGGGAAGTGACCTGGCTGTTTTACAAGAACTCTCTGAACAGATTAAAAGTGTAATAGAAAGTGTTCCAGGTACTAGAGAAGTAGAAACTCCATCAATTGAGGGTGATCCTGAGTATAGAATCTATGTTGATAGGGCAAAGGCTTCTCAATACGGATTAAATGTTGCTCAGGTAGCTAGTACTGCAAGGGCAGTACTTGAGGGTCAGGTAGCAACTCGTTATAGGACAGGAGATTCAGAAATTGATGTGAAGGTAATGTATCCTGAAAGCTATAGGGAAGGTCTAAAAAACCTTAAGGATTCATATATTACATCTCCTACAGGAATGAAGGTTCCTTTAAGTATGATAGCTGAAATCAAAGCAGACAGGGGTCCAGCATCAATTACTAGAGAGGATCAAGTCAGGACATTTACAGTAAACTCCCAAATTTTAGGAAGAGATTTAGGAAGTGTAATGACAGATATTGAGCAAAAGGTAGCTGCAGAAATCCAGCTTCCGAGGGGATATACTGTGCACTATGGTGGAGAAATGGAAGAGATGATTAATGCATTTAGCAGTCTGCTGCTTGCTTTGGCACTTGCCATAGTATTGGTGTATATGGTAATGGCTTCACAGTTTGAGTCTTTAATGTATCCATTTGTAATTATGTTTACAATGCCAACTACTCTTATTGGAGTTATCCTTGGCTTGGCTATTACAGGAAAAGAGTTTAGTGTTCCGACTTTTATAGGTTTAATAATGCTGGCCGGTATCGTGGTAAACAATGCAATAGTTCTTGTTGACTATATAAATGTTCTTAGAAGAAGAGGTATAGAAAGAAATGAGGCTATTTTATCAGCTGGACCTATACGCTTAAGGCCAATTCTTATGACTAGCTTAACTACTGTATTGGCATTACTGCCATCTGCTTTAGGTATTGGTGAAGGTGCAGAAGCTATGGCACCTATGGCAATTGCTGTTGTGACAGGCTTGTCGGTATCTTCAATCTTTACATTGGTTCTGATACCTGTCATGTATACATTGTTAGATGACCTTGGAAACTGGGCAAGAAGAAAAATAGGTTGGCAAGACAATCAATTTGACGCAGACGTAGAGGTAGACGTAAAACTAAATCAATAGAGGAAGCAAATTGGGGACACTCCTCAGATGTGAAGTGGGATGTGTCCCCGTACATTAATACATTAAAAGGGAGGTACGGAGAATGAATTTAAAAAGCTCATTTTTAAAAAGTATGGTTCTGGCAATTATTTTTGCATTGTTCCTACTGCCAGTAGGAGCAGCGAATGGTGACGTGGACAACGGAACGGAAGTAGAGGAAGAAGTAGTAGAAAATGTCGAAAATGTAGAAAATACGGAGTCTACAGGGGAAGCGGTAGAGGAAGAGGCAAAGATTATTTCTTTATCATTAGAAGAGAGCATTGAAATGGCTGTAGAAAATCATCCTGATATTGCTGTGGCAATAATTGAACATGAACAGGCAAAGGCAGATTTAAGGAAGGCAAAGAGAGATGCTAAAAGTATTAAGGATTTAAAGGAGCAAGGACTACCTGGTTTATATACCTATGATACTTATCTAGCAGAGAGAGTTTTGCCAAAGACAATGGAGATGCTAGAAATTCTTGCCGATAAAGGTCTGGATTTCAAGAAAAGCCTCCTTAAGTTTCAGGCAGAAAATGCATATTATGATGTATTAAAAGCAGAAAGTGAACTAGAAAATGCAACGGATTCTCTAGTTAGGGCTAAGGAACAGCTGAGGCTTGCTCAGGTTGGTCTTGATGTGGGGGTCAATGCCCAGGCTGATGTTTTAGGGGCAGAAGTACTAGTGGCGTCTCAAGAACTTACTGTGTCCTTTGCAAAAAACTCTTTAAAACAAGCTGAAATGGATTTTAATAATTTAATGGGTCTAGCTCTTGATGATGAAGTTAAGCTTACAAGTGTGTTTAGCTTTTCACCGATAGAGTTTAACCTCGAAGAAATAGGAGAAATGGCTCGTGAAAAAGATTTAACATATGTTCAATTAAATGAGAGTGTAAAAGTTCAAGAAGCAGCATTTGATATGGCAAAGGGATACTATACACCCAATGTTCTTACCTATCAAGCGGCAGAACGAGATTACGAAATAGCTAAATTAAAACTTCAAAATGCAGATCAGAATTTAGATTTAAAAATAAGAAAAGCCTATTTAAATACTGAAACAGCTAAAGAAGGATATGCATTAATGGAAAAATCGGTGGAACAAGCTAGTGAGAATTATCGTCTAACTAAGTTAAGGCATGATGTGGGTATGGCGACTCTCCTTGATTTAGAAAAAGCAAGTGGTGAACTTGATAAGGCAAAAACTGAGTTAGTAGCTGCTGTGTATGACTATAATCTAGCTGCTACAATGCTACAGCATGGAATATTTGATCTTGATGGTATGCAGTAATGGTAGCTATGGAGAGGGGACACACCTCTGATAAAGCGATGATGAATGTCCCTGAAATTGAAAGCATGGGCAAAAGAGAGCAGATTTTGGAGGCAGCTATTAAGGTTTTTGCTTACAAGGGTTTCTCTAATGCTAAGGTAGAGGAAATAGCAAATGAAGCACAAGTTGGAAAAGGTACTGTTTATGAATATTTCAAAAGTAAACAGGATTTATTCCAGGAGATGTTTAAGTATATTCATTCCCTTTATTTTCATGAATTTGTAGTTGACGCCGCAAATAAAACTTCTTTTAAAGAAAAGATCAAATACATGTTAGAGGCAAACATAAAATTTACTAATGAACACCGGGAGATGTCACGAATATTCTTGTCTGAGCATCCTCCCCTGGATGAAAAATTTAAAAAGTGGGTTCTAGATATGCACGATGACTATCTGCTTTTCTTGCAAAAATATATAACTGAAGCAATAAGCAAAGATGAGATTAAAGAGATGGACCCATGCCTACTTGCAAAAATTATAGCAGCTGTAATAACGTTTTTTGGTAAAAACATGATGATGAATGAAACTGAAATGGCAGATAGTGATATCTCAAAGCTGTCTGCCGACACAATTAACCTGTTGTTTTCCGGAATTTCAAAATAATTTTAGATATTCTATATGAATGGGTGTTTATATGCATAACGTCTCTCTTACTGTAAAAAAAGTATATATTACTCTGATTGTAGCAGTAGTTATGTTAGCTCTTCCTAGTAATGTACTTGCATATTCTGATACTGGTAATCACTGGGCTGTTAAAGAGATTGATCTTTTATCTGCCAAGAGAATTATTGGTGGCTATAACGATGGCAGTTTTAGACCAAATCGTAGTGTTACCAGAGCTGAATTCAGCAAAATAATAATTAGCAGTCTCAATTTAGATGAAGAGGCCTACAATTTGTATGCAGTACCTTCTGCCTTTGAGGATATTGAAGATTCCCATTGGGCTAAAGGGTACATTGAGCTTGCCTATGAACTTGGAATCATTAATGGTTATGAAGATGGTACCTTTAGGCCTGAGAGACCAATTAGAAGAGATGAATTAACAGCAATACTTGTGAGAGCTTTAAAGGCTTCCAATTCTCTAGAGACTACTTCAGAACTTGGATTTACCGATAAAAATTACATACCCTTATGGGCGCAAGAGCCTGTGGCCAAAGCTTTATCACTAAACCTTACAAGTGGTTATCCTGATGGCACATTTAGACCTTCAGAGCTGACAACCAGGGGGCAAGCTACTACCTTTATTGTGAGAATGCTTGAAGCTAGGGGTGATGCCCTTGAGTTTGCAGGAATACTTAAAGGAATAGATATTGTTGGCAAAAAAATGAGAATAGAAGTTTCTGGAGAGGATCACCTTTTTGATTATAGCTCACGCCTTAGGTTTTACAACAATGATAGCTTAGTAAATCTATCAGACCTAGCTAGCACAATGCAAATGAAGGTTCATTTTGCGATAGATCCTAATGGTGTAATAGGATATCTTGAACAGGTTGAAGATCTGGAGGCTTTGTCATTAGACTCACTGTCTTATATCTTAGATAATAATCAGGCTGTACAAAAGATGCCACCTCAGAAGAGTCTAAACTTTTCAAGTGTTGATTTTACAGGTGCAAATCCGGGAAAAAGTTTGGAAATTACAAAGAATGAGATGCAACTAAGAGATTTAGTAGCAGCAACAGAGGCTCAGGGGCAGGGACAAGTTATTGCGATAATAGATACTGGAGTCGATCCAGGGCATCCTGACCTCTACGAAACCACAAGAGGAAGTTCCAAGATAATTGACTGGGTAGATCTTACTGACGAAATGAAGGTAGATACAACTGGTAAAATAACTGCAGCGGGAGATAAAAGCTATTCCATTGAAGGAGGTAGTTACTCTATTAGAAATATACCTTCAAAAAGTGGAGTGTACAGATATGGGTTTATTCAAGAGAAAAGCGTACTGAGAGATTTAAATTTTAACGGTAGCTCTGATGATAGTTTTTTTGTAGTTCTTTCTGATCCAGAAGTCGCAGGAAACTATGATACTGTATATATAGATCTAGAAGGAAATGGCCAAATAGATGGTCAATCAGGTTATGAGATTTTTAAAGAACATGGGCAATATTTTTCCTTTGCAACAGATGATAAAGAGAGGCAATTTAATGCTGTGATAGGCGGTATTTCCGGTAATGCTGATTGGATCAGATTTGGTATTGATTTTAATGGACATGGGACCAATGTAGCGGGTATTGCTGCGGCTAATGGAGATATTAAAGGTGTAGCGCCTGGAAGTCAGATTATGGTACTTAAAGCATTAGACACAATGGGTGAAACAAATTGGGATTTACTTAAAGAAGCCATAAACTATGCAGCAGAAAATGGTGCCCATATAATCAATCTTAGTCTTGGTTACTATCTTGATGAGACTGCAGGAAATAATTCTTTAACGGAACTTATTTCTAAAATAAGCAGAGAACAGAATATAGTTTTTACAGTAGCGACAGGAAATAGGGGGCCAGGTTTGGCCTCGTTAGCAACACCAGGCAATGCAAAAGAGGCAATATCAGTTGGAGCTTTTATTTCTCCTTCCATGTGGAAGCAGGATTACGGCTTTGAAGTGGAAGATGATAGCCTATGGTACTTTAGTTCTATTGGACCCAGAAAAGATGGCCTTATGATTCCAGATGTTGTTGCGCCAGGTAGTGCTGTTTCAACTGCTCCAATGTGGTCAACTAATAAGTACTCACTAGCTGAGGGAACAAGCATGGCAGCTCCTCATGTAGCGGGTGCTGTAGCCTTATTGAGGGATTCCCTGAATAAGCTAGGAAGATCCCCGAATTCTGAGGATATTAGGAGAGCTATATCCCTAGGCGCTAGAACATTGGAAGATTTTGGGCCGGCTGAGGTCGGTGCTGGAGTTATAGATGTTGTAGAAGCATGGAGGAAACTGTTTCTTGTAGATAAGGTTAAGCCGCTTATACCCCAAACATACAATAAAAGATTAGCTTTTGGTGAGGGATTGTATGCTAGAGACTTTATTCCAGGTGAAATCAACTTCAGGATAAAGAATATAGCTGATGATGCAGTAGCGGTTAACTGGGACTCTACAGTAGACTGGTTGGTGCCTCAGTTAGATACAACACGTATTGCAGCTGGGGGAAGAAGGTTAATTCCTATAAAATATAATATGCCTGAGGAACCTGGTCTGTATTCCGGTTTCCTACGTGGTGACATTTCCAGTACCTATGGATATGATTTAACAGCACTAGTTACAGTAGTAAGACCATATATTTTAGATAAAAACAATCAGTATAAAGTAACCTTATCCGGTGAATTACCTGCGGCCCAGTATTCTCGATACTTTTTCCAGGTACCCCCAAACTCTGAAAATTTTTCTCTTAGCCTAAGGGTGGGTAAGACTGGAGGACAAGCAGCAGGAAGAGCAAGGGCTCATATAATTGATCCAAATGGAAATGAGTACTATATGACCGAATATGTGGGTTTGGGCCCATCGGGATCTGTAATGAAGGATAATACTTCGGCTGGAATATTGTCACCGGAGGCTGGTATTTGGGAGGTTGTTGTTTATAGCTCCCCAGCTTTAAGTGATTATGATATCAAAAAGAGTGTATTTAACCTAGATGTTAACCTTACAGGAGTAGGTGAAAATAATGATTCCAGACAGACATCTTCTTGGATAGTAGGTGGGGTTACACTTACCAAGGACTTTGGTGGGTATCAAGCCAGAACGTATCAGATAATTGATAAAAGAACAAAAAAACCAGTCAATGGTATTATTGAGTTGGACGGAAAAGCTTATGAAGTACGAAATGGTAAGTTATATTTAGAAAATAATTAATACAATTTTTCAGATTATTCAACAGGTTTAAAACTTGCCAATGCCTGACCTGCTTGACATTATGAGAGATACGCCATGCTAATAATGAAATTTTAATATATTGCACAAAAATTAACCCTTGCTAAATAGACAACCTCTTCATTATAATATAAGGAAGCACTTATGCTAAAATATTGTAATAGGAGGTAGAAAAGTGGAGAACAAAAGTATTGGAGTTGAAAGGGAACAGTGGGGATCTAACTTTGGTTTTGTTATGGCAGCTGCTGGTTCCGCAATTGGTCTTGGTAACATTTGGAGATTCCCCTATTTAGCTGGGGAAAACGGTGGAGGAGCATTTATTGTAATTTATCTTCTTGCAGCATTTTTGATAGGCTTCGCCGTTATGCTTTGTGAATTTGCCATTGGTAGAGCGGGACAGAAAAATGCTATCGGCTCATTTAAGGCTCTAGCTGCTGGTACACCTTGGTGGATTACTGGTGCCTTTGGTGTATTAGCTGCATTTATGATTTTATCATTCTATGGGGTTGTTGCTGGTTGGACAATGGCCTATGTCTGGAAGACAATATCAGGGGCATTGTCAGGTATTCCAGCTGATCAATTGCCAGATATCTTTGTTGGTTTTATAACTAACCCAGTTCAACCAATTATTTGGCAGGCTTTCTTTATGATCTTAACCGTGGGGATTGTTGTCGCAGGTATTAAAGGCGGTATCGAAAAATGGAGTGTTATTTTGATGCCAGCTATCTTTGGAATTTTAGTACTCTTAATTATCCGTGGAATGACCTTAGAAGGTAGCATGGCAGGAGTAAGCTTCTTATTGAAGCCAGACTTTTCACAGGTTACTGGATCAGTTGTGTTGGCAGCTTTGGGACAAGCCTTCTTCTCGTTAAGCTTAGGTATGGGAACTATGATTACTTATGGTAGTTACTTGAATAAAAAAGAAAATATGCCTTCATCAGCAGCGACTATCATTGGTCTTGATACTGGTGTTGCTGTCTTAGCTGGATTTGCAATCTTCCCTGCACTATTTGCGGTTGGTTTCGAGCCAACACAAGGGCCTGGACTTGTGTTCATGGTGTTACCTGCAGTTTTTGACACTCTTCCATTTGGAGCTTTCTTTGGGGCAATGTTCTTCTTATTATTAGCAATCGCGGCTTTGACGTCAGCTATCTCTATTTTAGAATGTGTTGTTGCCTATGTAAAAGACGAGTTTAATGTTCCTCGTCCTGTGTCGGCAGTAACAGTAGGTTTCATAATATTTTTAGTTGGTGTGACAGCCTCTCTTTCAATGAGTTCATGGAGTCATATTTTAATTCCATGGCCAGGAACAGAGGGCATAAACCTATTTGACTTTTATGATAACTTCTCAGCCAAGATATTATTACCACTTGGTGGGATGTTGATTTGCTTGTTCACAGTATGGGTTTGGAAACCAGAAAATGCCTTTAAAGAAATTACAAATGAGGGTAAATTCAGCTTTGCTTGGTTGCCAGCATTTAAAATTTTAGCAGGCATTGTAGCTCCAATCGTTATCGCTATAGTTTTACTATATGGCTTTGGTCTAATTGGAACAGCAGTATAACATATTATTAATATTATTTGGCTAAAAAGGTTGAGACTTAGGTCTCGACCTTTTTTCTTTTATAAAGGTATAATATAATATATAATAATGACGGGACACACCTGCTATTATGGAGGTGGGAAGTCAGAGGTTAGAGCATCTAATATCACACTTCACACTTCTGAGGAATGTCCCCCAAATTTAATTTCCTCAATAGTTGGGCATAACTTAGTTGAAGGGGAGGCAGTAATAGTGAATTTAAAGAATAAACCAGCTAATTATATAAACTATTTTTTAACTTTCATACTAATCATATCTTTGTTGACTGCTGGTTATCTTGCAGTGCAAAGAATGAGTTTGGAAGCAGCTAATAAAAATGTAGAGGTCAGCATAGAGAGCCAAGAAGTTGAAAGGCTTGCTAGATATAGTCCTGATACAGAACAAGAGATCTTAAATAAGCTTAAGCAAACAGGGGTTTCTGGAATACTCTTAAAAGAACAGATAATAAGTGATCTTGAACCTCATAGTGCCTGGGTTCTGTCAGGGAGCCAGATTTTATTAAATGAAATGTATATAGATGCGTTGGGAGATAATCTTGATAGTATATACAACGGATATAACTATATTATTACAAATGATCCAATGGTTCATTATCAGATAAAAGAAAACCTATCTCTTAAGGTTCATGGTGTGCACATTCCTAAAGCTGATGGTAGTATTTACTTTGTAGGAGTTCCGATTACCAGAGCAGAGCTTAGTACAATAGGCATAGGCTTTGACCAGAGATTTATGGAGATGGCAGTCTCTGAAGGATATAATTTGCTAGTGCAAATTCGTAATTGGCCTCAAAGTTCACCTGAAGCTGTAAGAGGCGTGTTTGAAGCTCTTCTACCCTTTAAAGGTAATATAACCACAGTTTTATTTAACGACTTTTTTGTTCCAGGCTTTCCTGATTATCTGCATATTATTAATGAAGGAATAGAGAGTCTTGATGCAAATTTTGCTTTTATTGAAACCTTTGTTTTTAATCAGCTAGGTGCAAGGCAAATTGGACTTGCTGAACCCACCAACGTTGTAAGGCTGCATTCAATAGGGGCGAATGAAATGGTTAATATGTCACCTCAAAGAGCTCTAGATAGGCTTACCCTATCAGTAACTGATAGGAATGTAAGGGTACTCCTAGTGAGACTATTTTTCCCATTGGATACATCCGATTGGCTGCAAACAAATATTAATTTTCTTGGCGGAGCAAATAGTTTTTCTGGCTTAATTCCCACATTAGAAAAAGAGGGTTTTAGCATTGGACAGGCCCAGTCATCATTTCCGCTACACGTTACTTCAGAGGAAGGCAGAAGTCTTTTAACCTTTCTTACGGGCTTAGGTGTAATAAGTGCAGGAATTATCTTAATGAGGAAGCTGGATTTGAACCTCTTAGGATATATACTGGGGGGAGTTGGGCTTCTAGTCTGGTCTGGATCCTTTGTAGTGGAGCCTTTGCTAGATATGGCAATCAAGGCAATGGCCCTTGCTTCAGTAGTAGTTTTCCCTACTCTTGCTGTGATTACGGTTTTAAATGGAGAGGCCGCTGATTCCATTGTAAAAGCTGTCTTTAAACTTGTTAAGGCGTCATTAATCAGCTTAACGGGTGCCTTGATTATGGTTGGTCTATTTGCTCATTTGAACTTTATGCTCAAGCTAGATCAATTTGTAGGAGTTAAGATTGCTCATCTTTTACCAATTTTAATCCTAACATTTGCTTTTTACTTCTGGATGGATAGAGAATATTTACAGCATAGAATTAAAGCTTTACTAAATGCAGTTGTTACAAACAAATATCTAATAATAGTAGGTTTCTTCGCAGTTGCAGGGTTGATATATTTAACAAGGACTGGAAATGAGGCAGTTGCTGTGTCCTCTCTTGAGTTACAAATGAGAACTATTTTGGATGATTTATTAATTGTTCGGCCTCGGACCAAGGAATTTTTAATTGGCCATCCGATTATGCTACTCCTATTTTATTTTGGATACCAGCATCGCTATCTACCATTACTATTATTGGGCGTTATAGGACAAATCTCAATGGTAAATACTTTTGCTCATATCCATACACCGCTAGTTGTTTCCTTATTAAGGACTGTAAATGGACTTGGGCTTGGTATTATCCTGGGGATTGTGTTGATACTATTATGGAAGACATATAAGCACTTTGAAAGTAGGCTGTTTAATGGCTAAAAGAATTGCTATTTCTGGTTATTATGGTTTTCAAAATATAGGTGATGAAGCTATCCTTTTTAGTATGCTACAGGCCTTTGATACAATTGGAGATATAAAAACTCTCGTTTTTTCTAATAGTCCAGAACATACCCAGAAACAGTATCAAGTTGCGGCAATAGATAGATGGAAGCTTGTCACGCTTTTTAAGGAATTGGGAAAGACGGATCAGCTTGTTAGTGGTGGTGGTAGTTTACTACAGGATGTGACAGGTCCTAAAAGTCTGATCTATTATTTAGGAGTTGTTTTCCTTGCAAAATTGTTACGAAAAAAGGTTATGTTCTATGCTCAAGGTATAGGGCCTATTAACACTTCCCTAGGCAAAAAACTCATGGGATGGTTGGCTAACAAGGCGGACCTAATCACAGTACGGGATGAGGCTTCAAAAAAACTTCTGGAGCAACTTGGAGTGAATAAACCTGAAATAAGGGTTACTGTGGATGCTGTTCTTGGTATAGATCGAAAGCAAGTAAATAAACAAGCTGGGGAAAAGAAATTAGAAGAAATGGGAATAACCATGGATGGAGAGCCAATTATAGGGATTTCTTTGCGTGAATGGCAAAATCCTGATAACTATAAAAAGGCAGTAGCTAAAACATGTGATAATTTAATTGAAATGGGATATAGGGTCATGTTTATACCCTTTCACTTTCCAAGTGATATTACCCCTGGTAGAGATACTATCAAATTTATGAAGCATGGAGATAAGGCTATCCTAGTGAAAAACCAGACTAGCGTTGAAGAAATGCTTGGTATTCTTAGTAAGTTGCATATGATTGTAGGAATGAGACTACATTCTTTAATTATGGCTGCAGTAATGGGGGTTCCCATTGTGGGGATTTCTTATGATCCAAAGGTTGACAGCTTTTTGAAGCAGACATATCAACCACTAGCAGGCAGGGCAGAAACAATTACAGAAGATGAACTGTGGGATACTGTGAGAACAGCTTTAGACAAGAGAGATGCTAGTCTCCCAGAATACTTACAGATTATAGATGAAAAAAGAGAGCAAGCCCTTGAAACCGCCCGCTGGGCCCTAGAATTGTAAACCAACCACGGGGACGGTTCTGCTGGCTAATTATTTTTTGTGAGTTCTATTTGAAACTTTTGGTGTCATACATCGTCTATATATATGAAACTCATTAATACGCATGATACTGCTTGAAGTTAGATATAACTTGCCTGTAGTCATTAACTTGCCTATAATAATATGGGATAAGAAGACTTCCTAGAAGTCAGAATACAGAATTCAGAATTCAGGAGAAGAACTAGATTTTATTCTGGCTCCTGGATACCGACTACTTTATTCTACAAGGTAACTCAGTAAGTTTAGATGAAGGGGCAATTATGACTTTACAAAAAGAAGCTTCATTAGGCACAAATATTGCTAAAGCTGCAGGAGTAATTTTATTGATGAATCTTTTGAGCAGGGTTCTTGGCTTTGTCCGAGATGCAGTCATTGCAAGGGAATTTGGTGCTACTGGGGCTACTGATGCCTATCTAGTTGCCTATACCCTGCCTTACGCTCTTCAAGCTGTACTGGGTATGGCTTTTGTTTCAGTAATAGTACCAATAATAACAGCATATCTTGTAAAGGAAGAAAAATCAGAAGCCTGGAGAACTACTAGTATCTTATTTAACTGGACGATTGTAATACTTATAGTAATCACAATACTTGGGATGGTACTTGCTCCCTGGCTGATTAAAATATTAGCTCCTGGATTTGCTGGGGAAACCTATGAGTTAACTGTAAATCTGACGAGGATTATTTTTCCTTCCATCATTTTCATGGGAGCCGGAATGCTCATAACCGGAGTTTTAAATGCTAGCAGTAAATTTGCTATTCCAGCATTTGCTCCTGCATTTGCTAATATAATAGTTATTCTGTCTGTTTTAATCTTTGCAGGAGAATATAGAATACATGGACTAGCAGCGGGAACCCTTGTTTCTTTTATAGGTTTTTTATTAATACAGTTACCTTCTTTAAAAAAAATGGGTTATAAGTGGGAGTGGAATTGGGATAAAACTCATCCTGCCGTAAAAAAAGCAGGAGCTACAATAGTTCCTATAACACTAGCAATAGCTATTAATCAGATTTATTTGGCTGTAAATAGAATATTTGCCTCTGGATTGGAACCAGGAAGTATTACAGCCCTTGACTTTGGCTACAGACTTATGGTATTGCCTTTGGGAATATTTATTGCAGCAATTGTAACAGCTATATTTCCGGCATTCTCTCGCTATGCAGCTCATGATGATAAAGAAGGGCTGGCAAATTCACTTGTATCAGGTATGGCACTAGTTTCCTTAGTGGCAATTCCATCTGCAGTCGGATTAATGGTTATTAGAGAGCCGTTAATTCAGATTGTATTTGAAAGAGGAGCATTTGATGCTTATGCTACCCAAAGAACTGCTCTTGCATTGTGGTATTTTTCGATTGGACTTTGGGCAATCGGTGCTAATACTGTAGTTACAAGGGCCTATTTTGCTATGAATATGGTAAAGATTCCTTTAGTATTGGGTCTATTTTCTGCAATTCTAAACGTATTACTCAGTATAGGCCTTATGCCATACCTTGGACATGGGGGACTGGCATTAGCTAATTCATTATCCGCTATTATAAATATTATGTTATTATTAGTTGTATTTCGTAAACATTTACCCAAATTGGATATGGTACAATTATTTATTCCATTTATGAAAGCACTTACTGCAGCCATTATAATGGGTATTACCTTAACAATGGGCATGCCTTATATTAAGGAACTAATAGGTATTACTGACTTTTTGGGATTAGTAATTCAGCTGTGTGTCTTGGTTGCCCTGGGTGCTTTAATCTATGCTGCTATGCTTTATGTTTTCAAAACCAAGGAGCTGGATTTGATTAAAAAAATGCTCAAAAGGACATAGATATCAAGGGAAGTTTACATTTTTAAGAAGGATTGTTTAAATCTTTGTAGAAATTTATAGTGTTATAAGCTTTTATCCGAATACCAAAGGAAGTGATACTATGCTAGATGTTAAAGAGATACAGGAGATAATTCCTCATCGTTATCCATTTCTACTTGTGGATAAGATTATAGAGCTTGAGGAGGGCAAGAAAGCAGTAGGTATAAAAAATGTCACAATAAATGAAGCTCATTTTCAGGGGCACTTTCCAAACCATCCTGTAATGCCAGGGGTCTTAATAATAGAAGCCCTTGCACAAGTGGGAGCTGTTGTTGTTTTAAAAATGCCTCAATATGCTGGCAAAATTGCTTTTTTTGCTGGATTAGATAAAGTGAGGTTTAGAAGGCAGGTAGTTCCAGGAGATCAACTTAGACTAGAGGTCGAACTGGTGAAAATAAAGGGACCCGTAGGTAAAGGTGTTGGAAAAGCCTTTGTGGGTGAAGAAGTGGCTGCTGAAGGGGAACTAACTTTCATGATAGGTTAGTAATTAAGCATTGAAAAGGTTAATAATTTTTAGTACACTATGATTATTGCATAAAGTAATATTTGGGGGAGGAACTACAGATGTATCAGGTTTTTTGGCCTGTTCTAATAGCCTTGTTGGTGGCATATTTTTCTACACCACTAGTAATTAAATTAGCGATTAAGTGGGGTGCAATGGATGCGCCATGTGAAAGGAAAGTACACACATGTGCTATGCCAAGAATGGGAGGACTAGCAATTTATGCAGGTTTTGTAGCTGCTGTCCTAATGACCCAAGCTGTTGATGCAAAGCTTATTGGAATTCTAATAGGCTGTACAATAATTATCATACTTGGGGTAGTGGATGATATAAAAGGTGTTTCACCAAAGGTTAAATTGGCCGTTCAAACCCTAGCAGCTTTAGTAGTTGTTTTATTTGGTGTTAAGGTTAATATTCTTACTAATCCTTTTGCTGATGTCCTTTTCCTAGAAAACTTCAAACTAGCAATTCCATTTACTGTACTTTGGATTGTTGGTGTTACTAATGCTGTCAACTTAATTGATGGTTTAGATGGATTAGCGGCAGGTACTTCTGGTATCGCTGCAATTACAATAGCTGTGGTTGCTTTTGGGGAAGGTCATGTGGCAGTTGCTGCCTTAGCTATGATTCTTGCAGCTTCTGTTCTTGGATTTTTGCCGTTTAACTTTCATCCAGCTAAAGTATTTATGGGTGATACTGGCTCCATGTTTTTAGGTTTTACCCTTTCGGTACTAGCTGTAGTGGGATTAACGAAAAGTGCAACTGTTATTTCCATATTTATACCAATTGTGATTTTGGGTATTCCTATATTTGATACTATGTATGCCATTATACGAAGGTTTTTAAACGGCACGCCAATCTTTCAAGCTGACAAAGAACATCTTCATCATCAACTACTAAACATGGGTCTAACACATAGACAAACAGTATTAACGATTTATGGTGTTAACATTTGCTTGGGAGGTAGTGCTGTTCTTATGTCATTAATGGCCCCGCCGCAAGCAGTTATTATATTGATAGGGCTAACAGCTATCATGCTGATAGGCATGAATCATCTGAGCTTTACAGCATTTACTAAAAGAGAGAAAGCAAAGCATTTTGGGGGGTAATTAGAGACGGGCCTTCGTCTGCCTTAATTCCCATCTAAGGGAGGATAAATCTGTGAGATTTTTTAAGCTTTGGGTTGGACTTGCTATGGTCGCAGCTTTAGTATTAGGTATTACTTTAGGAAATTTTGTCTTGGCAGGAGGAAACTTTCTTCCCGGTTCTACTGATGACCCTCTTGTGAGTGAAAGTTACATTACTCAAACAGTAGAAGAAAAAACTTCAGCTTTAGAATATCAGATTTTTGAAATGGAAAAGCAGATTACTAGCTTAACTAATACTGTTGCAGCTTTAGAATCGCAATTAGGAAGCACAAGAACTTCATCTTCAAGTCAAACTAGTCAAACTACTCAAACAAGCCAGAGCAGTCAAACTAACCAAAACAGTCAGTCAAATAGCACACCAACTACAACAACTAACGATAATTCCAGTACTGAGCAAAGTTCTAGTGCAGGACAAAATGACGGTAATACCAGTACTACCAAGGAGATGGAAGTTTCTGCTGCTAGTGGAGTGAATGTTAGAAATGGCCCTGGTATTAGTTTTAGTATTATAGCTAGCTTATCAGATGGAACAAAAATAGATGTAATTTCCCAATCCTCTGACTGGTATGAGATCATTGTAGAAGGAAATCAAACTGGATGGGTTCATGGAGATTTTGTAGAATAGGACATAAAGGTACCTAATAGATAACAACAAGGTGCCTTTCTTATTTTTTTATTACTAGCCAATATCATTTCCATATTATTTTTCACAGTTAGTATTAGTGGATATTAAAGGAAGTTTATCTTTTTTCTGTACATTTTTTCTATCTGGAAATAATGAGCTATGACCAAATACAGGAATCAGTAGACCGCAGAATGTTCCGAAAAAGGCATGGTCCATAAAACTCAATACAGGGGATAAGGGCTTTTTACTTTTTACAGGGATAGCAAGTCTAGAAATTAGCCCATAAACTATAACCCATGTTGTAGAAGCGACTCCCATACCTTTGAGCATAGCCTTGTCACGTCCCGTAGCTGACAATACATAAGTAATAATTATTCCTGTAATGCCGGTGTTTACATGGTTAGTAGCTGCCGCCACAAACTTTGCTTCTGGTGTATTTACTTTGTTTTTAGGCAAAAATAGACTGGCTGCCATTTGTCCATATTTAACGTCAGTTAAACCTTTATGGTATTGCCAATCATTAATTAGCCTAATTGGAATACCTGCTATCAAGCTAGAGACTACACCGAGTATAATCCTATCTTTAATTTTCATATTTTCCTCCTAGTGTTGATAATAAACGTGTTGTATAGTTAGTGTTTTATAGTTTTAATATATCATACACTAAAAAATATGGTAAAATAAAGTGTATACCTTCGCATTAAAGCGCATTGAAACGCATTAGCTTGTGCCAATTATAACAAGCCTATTTTTTTGGGCATTAGCCGGGATTTACAATGATTTCCTCCAGGATTATAATGATTATGGAATATTTGAGTATGCAGCTACTACAAGAAGCAAAGATCAGCTAAAAAGTATTAAAGTGAAATAGTCTAAATTATTCTTTGAGAAGAATATTTTAGCTCCTAGAATTTTGACTGCGGTGCTCTAACTGCAAGTCTTTTTTCTTTGAATATTTCTAAAAAGGTTATCGTTTCTTTTATCCTAGCAGGAATTTTTTGCTAAATGAAGAAAAATATATAATGTATTCATCCTTATTCTCATAAACTTTAATATATAAGGGAATATTAAGTTAGAACTTTTACTGGGTAGTAACAAGCAAGAAAACAAGGAGGTCTTATCTTATATGAATAGCATTAAATTTGGGACAGATGGCTGGAGAGCCATTATGGCACGGGAGTTTACCTTTGATAATCTCAGATTAGTAGTCCAAGCAGTTGCAAATTACTTAAATGAAAGTGAAAAGCAAGGCAAATTGATTATTGGTTATGATCAAAGGTTTCTGTCAGATAAGTTTGCAATGGAAGCTGCAGAAGTTCTTTCTGGTAATAACATACCTGTTATGTTAATAAATAAACCTGCACCAACCCCAACTACCGCTTTTGCAATAAAGGAATATGGAGCTATTGGTGCGTTAATGATTACTGCAAGCCATAATCCTGCTGAATACAATGGTATTAAGTTCATTCCTGATTACGCTGGCCCGGCTACACCAGAGATTACTGATGCAATAGAGAGACAGCTAAACGTATTAGCCCTTGAACTTGTAAAGATAAAGCCTAAGGAAATAGCTGAACAAGAGGGTCTTTTAGAATACATAGATCCTTTGGATGATTACCTAAAGCATCTATATGGTCTTATAAACTGGGAGTATATTAACAAAACACCTGTAAAGGTTGTTGTTGATTCCATGTTTGGGGCTGGAACAGGTTATTTAGACCATTTTTTATGTGACAGTCATTGTAGTGTAAATCCTATTCATGGTTGTAGAGATGTTCTCTTTGGTGGAGGTATGCCTGAGCCTATGGGTTCAAGTTTAAATGAACTTGTAGAGAAAGTTAAAGACACAGGAGCAGCCCTTGGTTTGGCTTTAGATGGAGATGCGGACCGTTTTGGAGCTGTTGATAGTGATGGTACCTACTTTAGTCCAAACCAAATCTTATCACTTCTCTTAAATCATTTAATTGAGAACAGAGGTTGGTTAGGTCCGGTTGCAAGAACAGTAGCAACTACTCATTTATTAGATAGAATATGCGAGTATCATGGGCAACATATCTATGAGACTCCAGTAGGATTTAAATATATTGGGAAACTGCTGTTGGAAAAGGATTGCATCCTAGGTGGTGAAGAAAGTGGAGGTATGAGTATTAAAGGGCATGTACCAGAGAAGGATGGAATTCTCGCTTGTCTATTGATCATAGAGATGGTAGCACAATCTGGCAAAAACCTTGGGGAACTCATGGAAGAACTGTATCAAAAATACGGCAAGCTCGTAAGTGAACGTTTAGATATTAGAGTTCCTACTGCAGAAATGCCAGGCTTCTTAGCTGCAGTAAAGGATTACTCACCTGCCAAAATTAATGGTCAGTTAGTTGTTGAAAAATTAACAGTTGATGGTACTAAGATAAGGATGGCAAATGGCTCCTGGGTACTTATACGTGCATCAGGTACTGAGCCTCTTTTCAGAGTTTATGTAGAAGCAGAAAGTAAGGATGAGCTAAGAAAAATTCAAGAGTATGTTAGAACAGATCTAGACTTTTAATAATTAATAAAATCAAGAGCCTTCTGAATTTTAATTTAAATCCAGAAGGTTCTTATTGTTAATTCATATACATTTCTACCTCCTCATCAGACATTTCTCTATAACAGCGTGCACATACGTCACCATTTAGTGTTGATACAGGTGCCAGTTCAAGTTCATCTTGTAGCGTTAAGGAAGCTCCGCAGCGGATACAGTTTTCTGCTGACATAAAAAAATAGCACCACCTTTATCTTAATTACAATCTTAGTAACAATAATTCCATAATCTTAAATTAAATATACAAGAATTAAGCCAAAAAATATCACTAATTTTAACTGACTAACTTGGCGTAGCTCTGCACAGGTTTAACTAAGTCAACAAGTTGACAAGTTTCACTCCGAGTATCCCATCTTCTACAAGTGGGAGTACAACGCCAACTAAGCCATTCATTCGTAGCTCTAACTTTGTATTTGCATTTCTAACCTTAGTAAATAAAAAACAATTTACTAAGCTAAGAACTACGTCAAATTCAGCGGGAGTAGAATCTCCCTCTGAATTAAGATCTTACTTCAATTAGAAAGCTTGGCAAGTGTAACCATTGGGTATCCCGGTGCGTATGATACACCACCAAAGGAGGGATACAATGGAAGTATATATTTTGGTAATTTCAACCATTTGGTTAGTTTCATTATTGCTAATAATAGTGTATTTTAATAAAATAGGCTTTGAGCACTATGAATATATTCTTCTTATAACAACAGATAATTGTGCAAATGTTTGCGAAGGAGTATTAAGGGAAGCCCTTTGCTTTGTAAAAAAGATGGGGAATTATCAGATAGTTGTTGTAGATATGCACTCTCAGGACCAGACATATGAAATTCTTAAAAGGTTGTCATTGAAATATATCTTTCCATTGTTAAGCAGAACTCAAAAGCAGTTTGATAAAAATGAAATCCTACAAGAACTTGATATTTCAAAAAAATATAATTTGCTAGTCTTAACTAAAGATACAACATATTTTAAGGCTAATACAGAGATGAAGAGAATACGACATTCATCTACATATAATACTAGCTTTCATTGAAGGAAAGATTTAACAAATCAAGAATATTAATGAAAGGGGACACACCTCTATTTCAGAAGTCAGAAGTCGGAATTCAGAAGTCAGAATAACACCTTCAAAAATCAAAATCTTATTTCTTAGGGTCGAGGAATGTCCTAAACTTTGTCCTATCTAATATTTTGAAATCTTTTTTGTACTGGGGTGGTAACCATGGGAATGCGTTATATGGTATATATTGCATGGAATAAGGATAAATACTTAATGAATGTATCACATGACCCTGTATTAGATTTAAACTACCATATGGATACTTGGGAATGTCAGCAATTATGGATATTAACTCCGTTGTTACTTCTTGGACAAGCATGCCTAGTTTTAAATTCAGTTTCTACTCAAGAAGAGATAAGAGGCACGGTTTTTAATCGGACTAACAATTCATCGTTAAAGAGTATTGCAAGATATTTTGCAGGCAAGATACCCTTTACACCCTCCCATGGAAACCAACTACGGGAAAAATTTGAATTAGTTCAAAATAATCTTAAAAAGCTGGGCCTAGAGGAATTTGATGAGCCCCAGTTAATAACATGCTCAGATAGTCAGATAAAAAGGATTAAAATATTAGAAAAAAGAAAAGAAGCACATAAGATACAGACATCTGTTGAAGGAAGGTACCTTTTATCTGATGAAGCTGATTCTTTTCTAAATTACTGCCAAATTAATGTAGAAAGTCCATTAGAAGACTTGTTTCAGCTCCTTTATCTTCAGGGTAAGGCACAAGTTTTTCCGGGAGTTGGTTATGGGAAAAAAGGGCAGATGCAATGCTTTAGATGTGGTAGTAGTGAAAATATTAAACAATCGTATTGCCTGGATTGCGGTTCAAATGAATGTTGCTATTGTGAAAATTGTATTTCCATGGGAGAATCCAGAGAATGTAAACCATTGTATGGTTTTCCTTACTTAGGCAAATCAAATCCTAAACAGGTAGACATACGATTTGATTTTGAGCTTACAGCTGTTCAGAAGGATGCAGCAGTAGGTGTATGGAAATTCACTAAAAATAGCCAGTTTCGTAAGTGCCTGGTCTGGGCTGCTTGTGGTGCAGGAAAAACTGAGGTGTCATTTCCTGCTATAGCCGATGTGTTAACAAAGGGCTATAAAGTTTTGTTTGCGGTACCGAGAAAGGATACGATAATTGATATTGAAAAGAGAGTCAAAAAGTGCTTTAGCGGAGTAGAAATTGCGGCCCTTTATGGAGGAAGTAGCGAAAGGTTTAAAAAGGCTGATTTGGTGCTGGCTACAACTCACCAGGTTTTAAGATTTTATGAGGCATTCCATCTTGTAGTTTTAGATGAAGTAGACGCTTTCCCATACCATGGAAGTGCTATGTTGTACAATGCTCTAAATAGAGCCTTACATCCAAAGGGTAAAATAGTATATATGACTGCTACACCACCAGAGTATCTATTAAAAATGAACAAAAATCATATTCAGATTGTTACAATTCCTGCAAGACATCATGGGTATCCTTTGCCTGTACCTGAGCTTGTTATAGATAAGTCATTAAAGGTAAAGGATGATAAATTAGTTATCCCGGAAAAGGCCATTGAATTTCTTCATCAAAGCGTTGAGGGGGAGTTTTCTCAGGTACTCATATTTGTACCTACAATTTTTCTGTCTGAAAGAGTCGGGGCAATCCTTAAAAGGACTTTAGAGCTTCCGCCCTTTAACAACTTTGGTGGAAGTTGGGTAAATTATACTCATTCGCAGGATCCTGAAAGGGACAAAAAGAGGGAGAGTTTTCTCAATGGAGAGTTTCCCGTCTTGGTGACTACAACCTTGATGGAGAGAGGTATAAACGTGCCGAAGGTAAATGTCATGGTGCTGTTTGCAGAAAATCAATATATTTTTGATACTGCTACATTAGTACAGATGGCAGGCAGAGCAGGACGCATGACTAATAATCCCCAAAGTAAGGTATGGTTTGTTGGAGCTTATACTACTTCATTTATGAAACAAGCAATAACCTGGATAAAAAATATAAATAAGGAAGCAGCAGATAAGGGTTACTTAAAGAGATTGCCTGATACTGGGAGGTTTAGGATAAAAAATGTTACATGAAGCCATGCAAGGTCTCAAAAAGGTTTTGTATCCTGAAGCAAATAAATGCTGTTTTTGTAATAAACACCTCAAACTTTATGAAAATATTTTTTGTAATAAATGCTTATATAGGATAAGCTCAAGGAATATTAATTATAATACCTGTAGAATTTGTGGCAAGTATATTAAGGGTCATTTAATATGTGCTGATTGTAGAAAAACAAGACCTCCTTTTGTTAGTGCAAAAGCCGTAGGTCAATATGATGATTTAATAAAAGAAATACTCCACAAATTTAAATATCAAGGATTTCAAAGTTTGGCAGTACCAATGGGAAGAATGATGGCCCTTGAGATTTTAACTTCCAAAGAATTCACGGATTGTAGTCTTATTACATTCGTACCTCTAAGCAATCAACGCTTAGAAGAAAGGGGTTATAACCAAGCTGAACTTTTAGCAAGAGAAATTGGGAGTTATTTAAAAATTTCTGTTAATAGCCTTTTAGACAAGGTTATCAATACTGAGCCCATGGCTAAGCTAACTAGAGAGGAACGTCTTGAAAACCTTACAGGAGTTTTTAAGTACAAAGAGAAGGTAAATTTTGAAAGTGTAATTCTAGTAGATGATGTTTATACTACAGGAATCACAGCATCAGTATGTTGTCGTGAATTACAAAAAGCAGGAATAAAAAAGGTTTATGTGATAACATTTGCAACAGGTTGTGGCATTATGTAATAAATATGCATACTTTTTGGAGCATATAGATGGCCATTTATCGTTTTCCCCAGCTAGACCCTTTGTAATACAAGTTATTAACATCTTTATCCACATTGTCCACAGGCCTATCATCCATATTCGCTATTTACTAAGTTAGTTCGACATAAGATGCTAATGATTGCAGGTATCTAAAGAATTTGTAGAAACATATCCATACCTTTATTTGTATAAATATACATTTAGCCTTTTAGAAATATAAACTTTTCTCGACAATTATTACCATAAATAGGCATATTATTGAAGAAACTATGGAAAAATACTTTCAAAAGAGGATTATCTTGTTTAAAAATTGAATATAATTAAAAAGAGAAAGGAGCGGGTGTTATGAATATTAATGTTAGGGGCAAAAACGTTCAGGTTACTCCAGCTTTAAAGGATCATGTTGAAAGACGTATTGGTAAGTTGGGGAAATTTTTTGACACTACTCAAGAAGCCCAAGTAACACTTACAGTTGAAAAAGACCGACATAGAATTGAGGTTACCATGCCGCTCAATGGATATCTTCTTAGAGGTGAAGAAGAAACTGGGGATATGTACGCATCAATCGATATGGTTTTAGACAAGCTTGAGAAGCAAATCGAAAAGTACAAAACTCGAATTTCTAAGAAAATGAGAGATTCTAGTATCAAGGAAATGTCTCCACTAAGTGAAATAACTGAAGAAGAAGTACCAAAACTTGTGAGAACCAAAAAGTTTGCGTTCAAACCAATGGTAACTGATGAGGCAATTATGCAGATGAATTTAATTGGACATAGCTTTTTTGTTTTTTCTAATGCTGATACTGAAGAAGTAAATGTAGTTTACAAAAGAAAAGATGGAAATTATGGTTTGATTGAGCCAGAATTTTAACCGACCTAGGCAAGAAGTCTCCATCTTATAAGTAAAACGTAAGGTGGAGATGAATTGCCAATTCGCTGGACAAAGTGAATAAACCAAAAAAAATTATCACTAATACACAGGCAACACTTTCTAAAAGAACATATGTTTGGTAAAATATAAGCAGGTAAACCATTTAGATAGCATATTTATAGCATAGAGAGGGGAAATTAAACCCTCTCTTTCTATTTAATGCCTACTTTCAACAAAAACCAATCCTTGCCAGGCATTCCTTATAAGATAAGTTGAAATAAATGGAACTCAGTGATAAACTATATTAGAATGATTAATATTGAATAGTAAACCTTGAGGAGTGCATATTATGCTGAAATTCTTTAAGAATTTAATGGATGATAATAGTAAACAAATAAAAAAAATGCAAAAAACTGTGGATTTAATAAATGGTTTTGAAGCAGACATCAAAAAACTTAGTGATTCTGAACTTCAAGGAAAGACACCTGAATTTAAAACTAGAGTAGAAAATGGAGAGAGTTTGGAAGCCATTCTTCCAGAAGCTTTTGCTGTTGTTAGAGAAGCATCATGGCGTGTCCTAAAAATGAGACATTTTGATGTTCAGTTAATGGGTGGAATCGTATTGCATCAGGGTAACATTTCAGAAATGAAAACTGGTGAAGGTAAAACATTAGTAGCTACCTTACCGGCATACCTTAATGCCTTAGCAGGAAAGGGCGTCCACATTGTTACAGTTAATGATTATTTAGCTACTCGTGATAGTGAATGGATGGGAGAAGTATATAGCTTCCTAGGACTGAATGTAGGATTAATAGTTCATGGTTTAAATTCAGAACAAAGAAGAGAAGCATATGGTTCTGATATTACCTATGGGACTAATAATGAATTTGGTTTTGATTATCTTAGAGATAATATGGCAATAAGCATTGATCAACTAGTTCAAAGGGAGCTTAATTATGCGATCGTTGATGAGGTTGATAGTATTTTAATCGATGAGGCAAGGACCCCTCTAATTATATCCGGCCAGACAGACAAGCCAACGCAGTTGTATTATACAATTGCAAAGCTTATTCCTAATTTAAAGAAAACTGAAGACTATATAGTAGATGAAAAGGCAAGGGTTGTTACCCTTACTGAAGAGGGGACAGAACGAGTAGAAAAGATGCTTGGTATAGAAAACCTTGCTGATAATATGGAAGTAAGTCATCATGTAAACCAAGGTTTAAGAGCCCATGGTCTTATGAAAAGAGATAGAGACTATGTGGTTAAAGAAGGTCAAGTGGTGATTGTAGATGAGTTTACTGGTCGATTAATGTTTGGTAGACGTTACAGCGAAGGTTTGCATCAGGCCATTGAGGCAAAGGAAGGTGTTAAAATAGAAAACGAATCCCAGACCCTAGCTTCTATCACCTTCCAGAACTATTTCAGGATGTATAACAAGCTTGCAGGCATGACAGGTACAGCCCTAACTGAAGAACCTGAATTTGTTAAAATATACAGCTTAAATGTGATTGAAATTCCAACTAATAAGCCCATGATTCGAGAGGATAAATCTGATAAAATCTATAGGACTGAAAT
Source organism: Desulfitibacter sp. BRH_c19 (assembly GCA_001515945.1). NCBI lineage: Bacteria > Bacillati > Bacillota > Clostridia > Neomoorellales > Desulfitibacteraceae > Desulfitibacter > Desulfitibacter sp. BRH_c19. Next base: position 14,988 of record LOER01000017.1, on the reverse strand, counting down.
GGGGAAGTATGAGGCGGTTGCGGAAGAAATAGCAGAAAGAAATAAAAAAGGGCAGCCTGTACTGGTTGGAACTATTTCCATTGAAAAATCAGAATTGGTATCAAAGCTGCTTTCTCAAAAGGGAATTTCCCATGAAGTGTTAAATGCTAAGCACCATGAAAGGGAAGCTGAAATCATTGCGAAAGCTGGACAGAGAAATGCTGTGACAATAGCTACCAATATGGCTGGTAGAGGTACAGATATTGTATTGGGTGAAGGTATACAAAGTGTTGGAGGTCTCCATATTATAGGTACTGAAAGACATGAGAGTCGTAGGATAGATAACCAGTTAAGAGGTAGAGCTGGACGTCAAGGGGACCCTGGCTCAAGTAGGTTCTATGCTTCCATGGAAGATGATCTTATGAGACTCTTTGGTTCTGATAGTTTGAGTGGAATTATGGATAAGCTAGGAATGGATGATACTACTCCAATAGATCATCCTTTAATAACAAAATCCATAGAAAATGCACAGAAAAGAGTAGAAGGCAGAAACTTTGATATTCGTAAACATGTTTTAGAATATGATGATGTGCTAAACCATCAAAGAGAGGTTATTTACTCTGAAAGGTTAAAGGCTTTAAATGGAGAAAATGTTCATGAGACTATTCTGGGCATGATTGAAAGTGTCGTGGATAAAACAATTGATATGTATGCTGGGGGAAGTCCCTATCCAGAGGAGTGGGATTTAAAGAGTTTACTTGACTATTCAGGACAGCAATTCCTTATGAACAATAAATTAACAACGGAAGATCTTGCTAGGCTGGAAAGTGATGAACTAAGGGAAATGTTTCATGAATTAGCTTTAGAGAATTTCACCAAAAGACAGCAAGAAGTTGGTGAAGAACTATTTAAAGACATAGAAAAGTATGTACTCTTAAAAGTAGTTGATCAGAAATGGATGGATCACTTAGAATCCATGGACCAATTAAGACAGGGTATAGGATTAAGGGCATATGGGCAGCAGAATCCGCTGGTTGCATACACCAAAGAAGGACACTTTATGTTTACTGCAATGGTTGACAGTATTGAAGATGACGTAGTACGTTATATTTATAGAATAAATGTTGTCAAAAAATCTGAACAACCACGGCAAGTATCAGAGAATAAATATACTGAAGAACAAGCTGAGAAAAAGCCTGTTAAAGTTGAAAAAAGAGTTGGTAGAAATGATCCATGTCCTTGTGGTAGTGGTAAAAAGCATAAGAAGTGCTGCGGGAATTAGAAAATGATATAATTTCGCTCACCCGGAATTGAGTTCTAGCAACTCTAAGGTTTATTCTGGCAAAAAAGCCTATGCTTTGCAAACTCGCTTCGCTCAGACAAGCAAAGCATAAACGCCTTTTTTACCGCCATAAACCAACAATTGCACAAACTCAATTAATGGTTCGCTTCATTATACCATTTTCTTATGAGTGTTATCTAGAAGTTAAAATGTAACTGGGGGTTAAACTATGTTTACGGAATTACGGGCAAGACTAAGTAAGATTGTAAAAGAGTTTGAGGAATTGAGGGTGTCTCTTTGACCTGGGTAGCAAAAAGGAATCTGTCCAAAAACTAGAAAAACAAATTAATCAGCAGGACTTTTGGGATGATCAGCAAAAAGCTCAAGAAATTATGAAGCAGCTTAATGGGCTTAAGGAAAGAATCCAGCAAATTCAGGAGATGGACACAGTTCTAGAAGAAATAGAAGTAATGTGTCAGCTTTGCGAAGAAGAGGATGACACATCACTATTAAAAGAAATTGAAAGTAAACTTACCTATGTTGAAGATAAAATTGAAAGTCTTCAGATAGAGGTTTTATTAAATGAACCTTTCGATAGGAACAATGCCATTGTTTCTCTTCATCCAGGGGCTGGTGGTACTGAATCCCAAGATTGGGCTGAAATGCTCTACAGGATGTATACGCGTTGGGCGGAAAAGACTGGATTTAGTGTAGAGATACTAGACTTTCTCCCAGGTGACGAAGCTGGAATTAAGAGTGTTACATTTGGCGTGACAGGTGAAAATGCTTATGGTTATATGAAATCAGAAAAGGGAGTTCATCGTTTAGTACGCATCTCTCCCTTTGATACTTCTGGAAGAAGACATACTTCCTTTGCATCAGTAGATGTTATTCCTGAAGTATCAGATCAAGAGGCAATTGAGATAGATCCTACTGAATTAAAAATTGATACCTATCGAGCAGGTGGAGCAGGTGGGCAGCATGTTAATAAAACTGATTCAGCAGTTAGGATAACACATCTTCCTACTGGAATTGTGGTGCAGTGTCAGAATGAAAGATCACAACATTCAAATAAGATGGCGTCTATGAAGATATTAACAGCGAAATTATTTGAATTAAAGCAGAGGCAAAATGAAGAAGAAATGCTGAAAATAAGGGGAGATCAGCAAGAGATAGGATGGGGTAGCCAAATAAGGTCATATGTTTTTCATCCTTACAGTCTTATAAAAGACCACAGAACAGATGTAGAGGTTGGTAATGTGGAAAAAGTTATGAATGGAGATTTGGATATTTTTATATCCGCCTATCTCCACAAGGGGTCAGGCTTGACAAATTGACATTTTTAGTAGGTGTTGGGAATTCCTATAGTTAGTTTCTTTGAAAAATGGGGGAGTTTAAGTGAAATGGATACTCCGCGTAACTTTTGTTCTTCTTTTGCTTATCATAATTGCCCAGTTTTTCTTGCCTGGTACTGTAGCTACTGCTATGGAAAATGCACTTCAAGAACAGTGGAAATTACAGGAAGTTCAAGTGAATATATATGCTTTTCCTGCAGTAAAAATACTTACAGGTAAGGTTGATAGAGCAGAAATTTTTGCTCCATCAACTGTTTTTGGAATGGTACCTGTAAACGATATCTATATAGAGTTACACGAAATAAAAGTTGGGGTAATAGGCGTTCTTCAAAATGACCTTAATTATAAGATGCACCGAACTGGTACTGTTGAATTCAAAATAACAGAGAAGCGCCTCAATGAGTACCTTCAAGCTAATCCTATAGATGGATTAAGCAATATAGCAGTAGAATTATCGGAAGATATCTCTAGGGTTAAAAGCCAGATAACAATACTAGGTACCCAGGTAGATTTTACATTATTGGGAAGGTTTACTTTGAAGGATGATAATCTTCTTTTTATACCGGAGGATTTTAAGGTGGATGAGCACTCCTTAGGGGACTTATTTAAGGATAAGTTTGAAGCTGGAACTAACCTAGAGTTTAAACTTGGCACTTTACCATATGACACAAGATTAAACCGCTTGGAAACAGGAGAAAAAACCATAACCTTCTACGGAACCATAGGTTTTCTTAAGATATAGTAAGAGGAAGGAATTAGTTCTAAAAATGTTAATAAAGAGAAGATATAAACATTTTAAAAGATATAGACAGGTGGCAAATATTTTAGCAAGACATGGCTTTGGATATCTGTTAGATAAACTTAACCTAACAGATATTTTGCCATACCATCAGCGAATAAAACAAACCTCTGAGGAAGAGCAGCATTCTGAGAAAACCAGAGGGGAAAGATTGAGGCTTGCCCTTACTGAATTAGGAACAACCTTCATTAAATTGGGGCAAATACTAAGTACCAGGCCTGACCTGCTCCCTAAAGACATAATTGTGGAACTTGAGAAGTTGCAAGACAGGATTCCACCTTTTCCATATGAAGAGGTTAAAGAACATATTGAGGAAGAGTTTGGGGCACCTATCGAAGAAATCTTTGAGTGTTTTCACCAGGAATCCCTGGCAGCTGCATCAATTGGACAAGTTCATAGAGCTTGTTTAAAAAATGGGAAGGAATGTGTAGTAAAAGTTAGAAGGCCAGGCATAGAGTCAGTTGTTGAAGTTGATCTAGAGATCTTATTTGACCTGGCAAGGCTTGCTGAAAGCCGTTCTGCTCTAAGCAGACATTATCATCTTGTTGAAATTGTTGAGGAGTTTACTTGGGGACTGAAGCGGGAATTAGACTATTCAGTTGAAGGTCGTAATGCGGAACGGTTAGATAAAAACTTTTTGCAAGAAGAAGATATCAAAGTACCTAAAGTTTATTGGGATTATAGTAGTAGTAAGATATTAACAATGGAGTATGTTGAAGGCATCAAACTCAGCAATTTTAAGCTCCTTGATGAGTTGGGTTATAATAAAAGAACTATAGCTGAAAACCTTTCAAAGGCAATTCTAAAACAGATTCTGCTCGATGGTTTTTTCCACGCAGATCCCCATCCAGGGAACCTTTTTGTTCAAAAGGATAACAAAATTTGTTTTATGGATTTTGGGTTAATGGGGTACCTTTCTGACGAGAGAAAAAAACAGGTAATCAAACTTGTTCTAGCGCTAGTACGAAAAGACAGTATTAAAATTGTAAAGTCTATTTTAGAAATGGGTTCTTTAAGTAAAGGTACTGATATTGATAAGTTGAAAAAAGATATGGATATGCTTATCAGCTTATATTATAGCGTACCACTTAGCAAGATAAATATAGGAGAAGTAATTACAGAAGTTTTAGAGCTTGCATTCACACACAAGGTACAGATACCTTCTGAACTGACATTAATGGCAAAAACATTTATTATATTAGAAGGAGTCCTTAAGGAACTTGATCCTAGCATTAGTGTAGTTGAAATAGCGGAGCCTTTTGCTGCTAAACTAATCGCCCACCAGTATAATCCAAAAAACCTAGCTAAGGACTGGGCTGAAAATTTTCAAGATTATTTTGACATTGTGTCCAAGATTCCCCAAAAAGCAGATCGTATACTGGATAAAGCAATAGACGATGACATTACTATAAAGTTCGAACTCCAAAATCTGGGTAGAATATTTGCATATATAGACAGGATTGCCAATAAATTGTCTTTTAGTATAGTGTTATTATCCTTCAGCTTGGTAATGGCAGGATTAATTATTGCTTCTGCTATTGGCAGGGGAGGTAGTGAATTTTTCTGGCAAATACCGGTTTTAGAAATTGCCTTTATTTCTTCCTTTATATTGTTCTTTTGGTTGATTTATTCAATTATTAGATCAGGACGGTTTTGAAGACTTTACTAGGAGCAATATGACAACAACAATTCTAACATAGTGTGTAAATAGAAATAGTCGGTTCTGGGTCAAAATAAGATCCAGAACCGACTTTAACTTTCCAGCGGCCTTTAGAGGGAAATGCTAGAGAAAATCGTAAATCCTCTTGAAATGGAATTTAGGATAATACAATAACATTATCAGTAGATAGACCATTTCCGTCTTTACCGATTAAAGCTGATAGTAACCGTATTTCAGAAGTGGTTGAAAATATTATAAGCAATGCAAAAAGATATATAGAGAGAAATCTCGGTCAAGACAATTTGGAGGTACCGGACTTGGGCTTGCAATCTGTAAACAGATTATTGAAGATCATGGAGGAAAGATATGGGTTCGAAGCGAGCTAGATTTAGGTACAACTTTTTATTTTACATTACCAGGGTGCTGGTAAAAATTCTGTTAAAGAAATTGAAATACCCTCTTCTAATAATTATTTGGAGGAGGGTATTTTTTTGACAAAGTACATTGACAGACACAGTAATGTGGCGTAGAATGTATTTGAGGAGGTGAGTAATTGTGAGTAGCACAATTTCAACTGATCTTATCCGTGGAAATACTGACACTATCATCTTAAATATACTTCGCCAAGGTGATAGCTATGGATATGATATATACAAAAAAATTATTGAGTTGAGTGGCAACCAGTATGAATTAAAGGAAGCCACCTTGTACACAGCTTTTCGTCGATTACAGCATGACGGTTATATTCTTTCCTATTGGGGTGATGAAACCCAGGGAGGTAGACGCAAGTATTATCGCATTACTGAAGAGGGAAAAGAACATTATGAACAAAACAAAAAAGATTGGAGCTTTGCAAAGGATATTCTAGATAAATTGATCAAAGGAGGTCTTAATGATGACAAATAAAAAAAATCCTATAGATAATAAAGTGAAAAAATATATTGATAACTTATTCTTTGAAGTTGGTGCAAGTCAACAATTATTTGATCTAAAGGAAGAGCTTACGACTAACATGAAAGAAAAAATTGGAGATTATAAATCAAGAGGCATGGAAGGTGAACAGGCATTTAAAGAGGCAGTAATATCAATGGGTGATTTAAGCGGATTGGTTGATGATATGCGAAAGCTGGGACAGGATAAAGCGAGGCAAGCGATTTACTCTACAATGACATCTCGGATTTCAACGGCCGGAATCATTGCCGGAGCGTTGCTATCATTATTTGGAATGTTTACTGTGATTATGCTGTTTTTCATGAACTCATCAGGAGAAGCTGCTTTATCCGGAGAAGGTGTAGCTGGTCCCGGAATATTCATCGTTGCCGGTGGTGCTTTAATCACTTACAGCATATTGACAAGAGAAACTCAGAGAAAATATTCAATGAACAAGATTAGAGCCGCACTCTATGGATTATCAATAGGACTGTTGCTATTTGGACTGTTTACAGCTTTTGTTACACATTTTTCTACTGATGAAATGTATAAAGCAATAGCATCATTAATGGTGTTTTCTTTAGGAGGGATTGGGTTATTCTTATTTCTAATCCTTACGGAAACTGATCGCCGAAAAACATAATAACCCTGAATAAGTTTGATGGAGATGGAGAAATATTCGGATTAAATCATTTAGCAATTTCTTTCCTGCTAGCAAATAGAATAATCACAAATGTGTAGGCTGTGCTTAGAAAGAAATATTAAAACAGGAAAAAGTGAAAAAACTCTTCAGGAGGCAAATTTGTATGTACACGAAAAACATTAAGTATGGAATAGGCTTGATTACTGTATTGATGTTAATAACATTTTCAATTACCTTAATTATTTTGGCAGACTCTCAAGATGATTTGAATCAAAAAGAGAAACACTGGTTATCGGATATTGAAAATATTAGCATAAAAACATCTTTAACTGAAGTTGAGATTATTCCCACAAACAGCGATTATCTGGAAGCAGTTTATTATGAAAATCCAGGCAAAACAAACCAAAAAGCTAGAAAACTTACTATAAAGGAAAAGAGCAATACTTTATTGATCAGTCTTGAAGGTAATATTATCAACTCATTGTTCAATTTCATACAGCGTTGGTCCAATTTCACAGGACGTTCTGAATCACACTTAACCATTTATGTTCCTGAAGACTATTATCATGCTTTGTCAGTCAATAGTTCATCAGGCTCAATAATTGTTAGAGATCTGGAACTCAATAGAATAACTCTAAGCAGTAGTTCCGGAAATATTAATGTTGACCAGACAGGGGCAAGTTTGAGCGCAATTTCTAGTTCATCTGGGGCAATTACTGTGAGCAGACTAACCAGCGACGAAACTACCGTCCGTAGTTCTTCGGGAAAAATCATAATTAAGGAATTTGTGGGCAATCAAAATCTCCACTCGTCATCTGGCAGTTCCCAAATAGAATTTGATATGATTGGCAACTTTCATGCCCGAGCTAGCTCAGGAAATATTAATGTGTTTTTACCTGAGGATAGTGAGTTTAAAATCCATAGCAGGGTATCATCGGGCCAATATAGCAATGAGTTTCCTGTACGAATTACGCACAGTAGCCGCAACAATAAGGAAATAGCGGGAACTGTAGGCAAAAATCCAACAGAATTAATAGACTTGAGGACATCTTCTGGTAGTATTTCTGTTAGAAAAGGCCGATAGACATAAAGTTTAAAATAGAAAATGTATTGACCTTATATGTAAAAAATTTCATTGCAGCAACTCAAAATTAATGATATTAATGACATCCAGAGGATTAAAAATCCAATTGAGTTGCTGCAGTTAACCTCAATGTGAAGTATAGGAATGGGAACGGAGGCAAAGTGAAATGAATGATCTAAAGACAGCAGTATTTATTGCTTATAAATCCATTACAAGAGGCAGCAAATTAACATCAGCCCTTTTAATTTTTATTTTATCCATAAGTTTCTTAAACTTGATGTTTATATCAGGATTATTAGGAGGCTTAGCTGAAACAACAGAGCAGCTGGTGGTTGATACAGAGACATCCCATATCGTTATAACACCTCAAGAGGAGCCTATACAGAAAGAATTCATCGACAACCAAGATGAACTGCGTTCAGAAATCGAGAGAATTCCTGGAGTTTTAGCTACATCTAGTCGCTATATCTCCGGTGGTTCCATTTCCTATGACAAAAATAAAAGTGGAAACTCTAAAAGTGTCTCGGTAAGAATGTTTGGGATTGATCCTCAAGAAGATAAAAAAGTACTCACTATTGCCGACCATTTGGTTGCGGGAGAATACCCCGATGTGCTTCAGGAGAATGAAATTGTTCTGGGTGCAGATGTAGCAGGTGGTTTTGGTGAGCCAACGGGTAATGATTTAGGTGGGGTTAAAGTAGGTGATGAAGTAAAGATAAGCTATTATAACGGAGTTAAACGAACCTACATTGTAAAAGGTATTTATCAGGTTGGATTTTTCTCCGGCATAGGGTTTGTTTCCTCTAAGGAAATGGAATCTGTACTTTACCTGGATAATGAAGCATCAGATATATTGGTTAAGGTAGACCTTAAGCAGGATACTATAGATAATTACCTTACTCAAGTTAAAAATATTAATCCCAACCTGAAAGTAAGGAAATATACCGAACTTCTAGGTGCTAGTGCGGCAATTATCGCTGTGTTTAACGGGATTTCATTAGTTATAAGTTTTGTCAGCGTTATTGTAGCAGCAATCACTATTTTCGTCCTCATATATGTAAATGCCCTTAACAAACGCCGACAGATAGGAGTACTTAAAGCTATTGGCATAAAACATCGAATTATCGTTCAATCCTATGTTTTCCAATCACTCTTCTACGCTATTTGTGGATCAATCATAGGAACTGTATTGGTGTTTTTGCTGCTGGTTCCACTTCTTAAGGCGTACCCAGTCGAATTACCCATGGGAAATGTTGGTATATCATTAAGTGTATTGAGAATTATCTTGAGCATTGCAAGTATATTTCTGGCATCAATTTTAGCAGGGGCTGTCCCTTCATCCAGAGTTGCAAGACAAGATATTCTTCAATCAATTCGGGGAGGTTAAATTTACAGTGATTATAGTAGAGAATCTTAAGAAGACTTACCCTGGTAAAGTTCCTATCCAGGCACTGAAAGGTGTTTCATTTGAAATAACCGAGGGAGAGTTTGTAGCAATTATGGGACGGAGTGGCTCGGGTAAATCAACAATGCTAAATCAAATGGGACTTATTGATACACCAAGTGAAGGTAGAATTCTTATTGACGGAACAGATGTACTAGGCTTATCCGATGCTAAGAAAACAGAATTTCGGCTTCGAAACCTGGGATACGTTTTTCAAGAGTATGCACTAGTTTATGAATTAAACGCCCTGGAAAATGTGTGTCTACCGTCCATGGCTTCTGGAAATAATTCTGAGCAATATAAGAAACGTGCCTCAGAGCTCCTTGAAATTGTTGGCTTGAAGCATCGTATACACCATTATCCAAATGAATTGTCCGGAGGGGAACAACAACGTCTCGCTATTGCCAGAGCGTTGATTAATAAGCCTAAAATAGTCTTTGCAGACGAGCCAACTGCAAACCTTGATAGTGTTTCAGCTAATATGGTATTGGAACTCTTCAAGAAGTTGAATAAAGAACTACGTCAAACGATTGTTCTGATTACTCATGAGCCAGAGGATAAAAATTATGTGCATAGAGTCATATGGTTGAAGGATGGTCTGATAGAAAAAATAGAACTTAATTAAATTAACCCGAATTTAAGTATGTCAAAACGTAAAGCTGAATAGTGGGGAGGATTAGAAAATGAAGAATAAAAAAAAGAGAATTATCCTGGCAGTTGTGTTAGTCTTAGCAATTGTCATGGTTTGGAATTTTACTCCCAACAAAAACACCGTTAAAGAGGTAGAAGCAGAAATTCTACAAACTCGAAGTTTATCTCAGGGCATCTCTGTTACCGGCAACGTAGAAGCAAAGAATTTGGAGGAGATAATACTCTCTACGCAGCAGAAGGTAAAAGTAATTCATGCCGTCGAAGGCCAAGAAATAAAGAAAAATGATCCTATCGTTACAGTTGATACGACAGACCTTGAGTACCAACTTAGTAAGCATAGGCTTAATTTTGAACTGCTTAGCAGGAATTTGGAAAAGCTTCAAAATAAAGTTGCATTGAATGATAAGAAAACATTTGAGAATGAAATTAAGCAGACAGCGATCAAACTTGAAAATGCCATAGCCAGCTATATGGATGAAAAAGGAAAATTTGAGAAAAGCGAAATTTTATTTGAAAATGGTGCTATTTCAAATGAGGAATTTAACAGTATTGAGAAACACATGAATGATCTGCAGAGTCAGGTGGAGCTTTCAGAGATTCAACTGATCAATGCAAAAAATTCGTTGGCTGATTTTGATACCAACCTTAAATATGAAATTGCAGACCAGAGGAATCAGGTAGAAGTGGTAAAAGCCGATATTGCGAATGTTCAAGATAAGATCAGTATGAGTGAGATAAAAGCTAATATCGATGGTACAATCGTCCGCCTAGACATAAAAGAAAACCAGTATCCCACATCGAAGAACAGCAGCATTATCATTTATGACCTTTCAGAGTACAAGATTGTAATAGAAGCGAGGCAATATGATGCTGTGAAGATTAGCCAAGGACAGAAGGCCAGCATTAAAGTTAAGGGGCTGGATGGAGAATACGCGGGAACTGTATCGAAAATAGATGATGCAGCTAAGATGGATTTGACCAATGAGAGAGTAAAGGTAAAAATCGAAATCACCATTAACAACCATGATGATAAGATTAAAGCAGGATATGAAGCTGATATCAACATAACAGTTATAGAAATCCCCAATATATTGGCTGTGAACCTCAAAGCATTACAAAAAGAAAATGATGGAAAAGAATTTGTGTATGTAATAGAAAATGAAAAGGCAGTTAAGAAATACGTTTAGACAGGAATTAAAACAAATTTTGACATTCAGATAATAGAAGGTCTGAAGACGGGCGAAAGGTATATTAAGAATCCGCCGTTAGACTTAAAGGACGGAGACCGAGTGATATAAAAAGGTAGAGTAGTTATACTTATTGAACCTTGATAATCCTAAGGAAGTAAATGGGTAGTATTACTATCTATAGTATAGAGGGAAGCGAAGGGATAGTCCTTTGCCTCCCTCACGCTTTTTATTGATTATTAAAATGGTTCTCCTCAATTGGCTGAAGAGGATTGTCATTAAGAATATCTTCTACTTCTTCATATCCTGTTGGAAATGAATAGTTGTAACGCGCAGGAAGGGCAAAAACAAATCTAGTGTTACGGTCAAGTTCTTTTGGTCCGATAGGTGCTGCACCAATATGGAATTCCTCCTGCTGTAGAGCATCCCATTGGGTAAGTGTAAAGACCATGATGGGAATATCTTGTCGCTGATTTTCCGAAGCCCATTGTGGGTGTCTGATGGAAATCGTGGGACCAGTTTCAATAATTTCATTATCTTGTGAACCTCCGAGTGCCAAGCCTTCCCATTTGTCAGTTACAATGGAATAGTCTTTCCAACTCTTGGGTAAAGAGAAATTAAAACCATATTGGCTATTACTATACACTATTTGGTCTCTATCCTCATAATCATCAAGGTTAGCGCTGGCTATAAGCCAACGATCCCCGATTTTCTCTACCACAAGGGTAATTGACTTCCTTGCAGCAATCCCATCGCTTTCCTTTTCCACGCTCGTTATTTCTATTATTTCTCCATTTACTTCATAAATATGTTCCAATATTTTTTCTATGGATAGAATTTCTATACGTTCTGGCCATGGACTTGAAGTTAGTCTCCCAGGAGCATTTTGAGGATCGCTTAACCATTTGTCCAAAAGCTCTTGGGATACATAATCACCATAGTTCTTCTGCATACTCTCTTCCAGTATATCCTCTGGACTTAGAAGCGAAACTGTTTGAAGCTTCCTGCCGAACTCCTCTACTAGAATTCCAACGGTCTCTTCATTGATCTCATCAGTCTGTTGTTGTTTTTCAGGTTGGGCTTCGTTTTCCCCAAGTGAGGTTGTCATACAGCCAAACAATGAAACATTTAATAAAAGAATAAGTACTACTAAAAGTATTTTTTTCAAGATGCTACCTCCTAGTGTTAGTATGCTTTTTCATTATTAATAGACGCAAAAAAACTTCTCTTTGTTTCTGCGGTGGAAGGGATTTGAAACAACAAATATACTTGACTTTGTCAAGTAATTTTATTACAATGGTCATGCAATGACAAATTATAGGGAGGTATCATTGTGAATTTAGCATATATGCCTTTGATACATATCGTTCGTAGATTTAATCGGTTCTATACAAATATTCTAGGATTGCTGGATCAACATCTGCTGGATAGTGAATTTTCACTCGCGGAAACTCGTATATTATACGACATAGGACATACGAAGAATTGTACTTCCAAGAGGTTAGTCGAAGAACTAAGGATTGACCCAGGCTATTTAAGCAGGATTATAAAACGCTTTGAAAAAAATAGCCTTACATATAGGGCACAATCCATGGAGGATGGAAGGTTTTATTACCTTTACCTGACGGATAAAGGAAAAGATACCCTATCGAAACTGGAAGACCTGTCCGATAATCAAATCTATCAAATGATCAGCTCCTTACCAGAACAAGATCAAATAAGCGTTGTAGAGAGCATGAAAACTATCGAAAATGCTCTCTCAGAGAAATCTGTGCTTACAGGAGAAAGTGTTAAAATCCGTTGTGATCTGAGACCGGGAGATGTGGGTTATTTAATTCACCTGCATGGTTGGATTTATGCAGAGGAATGCGGATATAATCATATGTTTGAGGGCTATGTCTGTAAGACCTTTTATGATTTTTTTGAGAAATATAATCCTGAAAAGGATAGATTATGGTTTGCAGAAGTGAATGGAAAAATGATTGGTGCCATTGCAATTGTTGGCCATTCACTCACACGAGCTCAGTTGAGATGGTTCATCCTGCATCCTGCATTCAGGGGGATTGGTCTTGGAAGAATACTTCTAAGTGAAGCCATGGGATACTGTAAAGAGAAAGGCTATCAACAAATATTTCTAGAGACCACAGAAGACCAAACAACGGCAATAGGAATGTATATAAAAAGGGGTTTTAAGAAAGTAGCAGAGCAAGAAAATAAGCTGTGGGGTAAGGAATTAGTTGAACAAAGCTATGAGTTGGATATGTAAATTATATAAAGACTTGGTTAAGAAACCCCAGTTTCAACTGTGAACTGTTGATTGACTAGATTTCAGAAAAAATATCTCTTAAATGGAGATCCAGGCCATTAAAATTTGTTGATTGTATGGTATCTCCTTCTCGAAAGTCTTTTACACTTTCAAGTTCTCTTTCACGAGAAAAGGTGTATTGAGTAATGCTTTTGCTGTCCAGATTTAAAATCCAGTATTCTGAAACACCGCTTTTCATGTAAAGATTTAATTTTGTAATCATATCCTTGCCTTTGGTTGAGGGAGACAAGACTTCGACAAGTAGTGCTGGTATGCCCTCATACTTGTTATCTTCATTGACCTTATCTTCATCACAGATCACAATCACATCCGGCTGGACAACATTGGGGTCTTCCTCGAATTTAGTTGCAAAACCGAACAGCCTTATATCCAACGGTGCTGTTAAGGATCGACAAGGCTTTCCCTTAAAATAGTTGTTGAAGTGCCATGCAATTTCATTGACCACAACCTGATGATCAAACCTTGGTGAAGCCAATAGATAAATCTCACCATCAATGAGTTCGTATCTTTGATCAGAGGATTCAACCAGAGCCATATATTCTTCATAGCTAATTCTTCTGGTCGATTTGTATTTTAATGTTTCTTCATGAACAAGAAAATAATCAGGCTCGTTATAGTGGATGAGTTTGGCGACGCTCTTTCCGTTTTTCGTAATAATAATATCTTCCTTCTCTACCAAGGAAAGATATTTCCCAAAAGCATTCTGTAAATCAGTAGTATTAATACGCATTATATATATATCACCTCTACTTACCATTTATATTAGCTATTATTATAATAAATATTAGCTAATATGTCAATTTATACTACCTAATATAAACAAACCAGCAATTTTGTGCATGTTTTAACTACATGCCATTTTTTTGCAACCTAAAAATCAATACAGTACTAGAATAGCTATAGCCGGATTATTCATGGCTATTGTTTTAATTTTACTCATGTAGTTTAAATTCATTTTAATAGCTGTTGTAGATGCAAATATGAAGGGGTAGGTTTCTGGTGGTATCTTGACCAGATTGGTCATTTGCTATATAATAATAAATGACCATCACGGTCATCTATCGTCATACTAAACAAAGAAATGAGGTGGCTATCATTTATTCGAAATTTTACAGTTTAGAACTTGAGAAGCGAGAACGTATTATTAATGCAGCTCTTAAAGAGTTTTCAGGAAATGGTTATGAAAAGGCTTCTACAAACGAGATTATAAGAGAAGCGAATATATCGAAAGGATCGCTATTTAACTATTTTAATAGTAAAAAGCAATTGTATTTATTCTTGCTTGATTATGTGGTTGAGGTTATTGATAAAATCTACGATGAGGTGGATTGGAATGAAACAGATATTTTTAAAAGAATGGAAAAAATAGGATTAGTTAAGTTTAAAATCATGAAAAAGTTTCCACAAGCATTTGATTTTCTTAAAACTACTTCCCATGAGGATGCTGTAGAGGTTAAATCTGAAATCGATAAAATGGGTAAGCATCTCATTAAAAGCGGTTCTGAAATGGGTTATAAAAATATAGATCTGACAAAATTTCGTGATGATATTGATATTGAAAAAACAATGAATATTATTAGTTGGACCATACTAAGTTTTGCAGAGCAGCAGAGGGATAAAGTAAATTCCTTTGAAGAGATCAATATGG
>LOER01000016.1:300000-409613 GCA_001515945.1 Desulfitibacter sp. BRH_c19 | reverse complement strand
AAGAATACCAATGAATCGAAGAATACCAATGAATTAAAGAATACCAATGAATCGAAGAATACCAATGAATTAAAGAATACCAATGAACTAAGGACTACTCAAGACGCATTTGGTGCAAATCTTAATAAAGACTCTAACAAGGATGTTGCAGTACTCAGCTTCTTAAATAAAATGCAATATTTAAAGGGAAACAAAAAAGAGTACAAAGTACAAGATGAGTCTCATAATATCAGGATATCTCAAAAGTCTATGAGTACTAAGGCCCAAGATCCACTAATAGATAGCAATGGAAAGCAGTCACCCGACACCAAATCCGATTTTAAGAACCCTAATGCAAATAGCAATATATCAAATAGCAAAAAGGAGTTAGCCAAAGCTAATTTCAAATCAACTGATAAGAGTTTTGCTAAGGTTGTCCAGGACATGAACCCTAATGTAACCAATGAGGGTAATAAAGTTTCAAATAATGGGTTAGCTTCACGGCCTGAAGTAAATACCCTTCATAGCAACTCCTGGCATGTGGCACAACAAATTGTTCAAAAAACTCAAACCCATATAGCTGAGGGGAAAACATTTATGGAAATTCAACTGAAGCCTGAATTTCTTGGAAAAGTGAAAGTCCACTTAATTTACAATGAAGGCTTGATTACAGCTAGCTTGACGGCAGATAAAAATCATACTGGTAGTATTCTAAACTCAGCAATGCAACAAATTAAAAACGCTATGCAGGAACAAGGCATAAAGGTTGAATATCTGGGAGTAAATGTTGGGGGACAAGAAGCAGATACTTACCAAGGAAACCAAAATGAAAGGGGTAGCAAAAGCTACAATAAAATGAATTACCAAAATATAGCTAATGATGAAGCAATTGAGATTCTTCCACAAGAGTTTTCAAATAATAACCAAATGGATGGAGTTAATTATTTAGCCTAGGAGGTGATTACGTGGACATAAGTAAAACTAGCACATACAATACTCAGCAAGATGATTTAAGCAGAACGGTAAAAAAGGAACTTGGTAAAGATGAATTTCTTCATTTATTAGTTACGCAGCTTAAAAATCAAAACCCGTTGGAACCGATGGATGATAAAGAATTCATAGCACAAATGGCCCAATTCTCTTCTTTGGAACAGCTTCAAAACATGAATGAATCAATTTCATTAACAACTGAGGCTACGCTGGAAGTGCTTTATAACCAAAGGGAGATGGCTGCTTCTATTGTTTTATCTGAAGCTGTTTCCTACATTGGGAAAAAAGTTAGAGCTATTGACCCTGAGATAGAGGAACCTATTGAAGGGATTGTTACGAGTGTAAAAGTAAAAGAAGGGCTACCTTATCTAATTATGGTAGAACGTGAAATCCCGGCAGCTTATGTTCTTGCAGTAACAGATAGTGATGGAGAATTACCTATAATTGAAGATCCTGGAGACGAAAATTCTGGAGAAGAGGGTTCTGGTGGTACAGAAGAAGGTGATGATCAATAATGACTCAAAGAATAAATATTCATAAGCAACCCATATTACCAGTTAACCAAGGTCAAAACAAAGCTACTAAACAGACACAGACTGCAAAAGGTGCATTTCAGGAAATATTGCAATCCCAAATAGGGAACACTCAGGGTCAACTTAAATTTAGTGCCCATGCAACCCAGAGAATGCTACAAAGTGGTTTACAGTTTGAACCAGCCCAACTGGAGAAAATCTCAAAGGCAGTACAAACAGCATCTCAAAAGGGTAGCAAAGAATCCTTGGTGTTAACAGATAATGCTGCACTAGTTGTAAGCGTTAAAAACAATACGGTTATAACAGTAGTTGAGAGTGAAAGAATGAAGGAAAATGTTTTTACTAATATTGATAGTGCTGTGATTATATAACTGAAAAGGGCCGGACCTCCTTGAGGAAGCCCAAAAACCTGCTGACTGATGGATGCAGGTTCGGAAACAAAATAAAAGGAAAAGTGAGGTCGATTTATTATGATGCGTTCACTATATTCAGGTGTTGCTGGTTTAAGAGTAAGCCAGACTAAGATGGATGTTGTAGGTAATAACATAGCTAATATCAATACAATAGGCTATAAAAAATCCCGGACAGTATTTCAGGACATGATTAGCCAAACACTTAGGGGTGCTTCCCAGCCTACAGCTAATGTGGGTGGTATGAACCCGGTTCAGGTAGGTCTAGGAGTCAGCCTTGGCAGTATTGATGTACTACATACCCAGGGACCGGCCATGTCAACTGGTAATAACTTTGATGTAATGCTTCAGGGTGATGGATATTTTGTAGTTGCAGATGCAGTAAGGGATATCAACGGGGAAGTTAATTGGGCAGATCCCGATGCATCCTATGATCCTGGGAGTGTAGCTTACACTAGAGCTGGGAATTTTGCTTTTGATGAAGAAGGATTTTTAGTGTGTACTTCCACAGGTAAATATGTATTGAGCTATGTTTCTGATGCCGATCCAGATGTTGATGGAACCTTAAGTTTAGTACAAGTACCCATTAGCAATGTAAGTAATGTATCTGTAGATGCACAGGGCTATATAACATTTAATGATGATCAAGGAAATATTGGTAGTTTTGCACCGGATAATATATATTATGATGATGGTACTCCCCACGACTATGGAGTTGCAGCTCCTATCGCAGTTGCAAAGTTCAATAATCCTATGGGTTTATCTAAGATTGGTATGAATATGTACAATGAAACCAACAACTCTGGTATTCCCAACTTGGATGGTCCAAATGGTAGGCATGGACAAGGCTCCTTACTTCCAGGCAACCTTGAGATGTCAAATGTTGATTTGGCTGAAGAATTTACAGATATGATCGTGACCCAGAGGGGACACCAGGCCAATGCTAGGACAATAAGAACTTCTGATGAAATGCTTCAAGAGTTAGCTCAAATTAAGAGGTAAGGCTAAACTTAAATAAAATAGTGGCTGATTGAACAGTTAATGTAGCTGTTCTATCAGCCACATATATACATAATACAAATAGATGGGGTGTTGGGTGTGATTAAGCTAACTACAATGGATAAAAGGACTATTGTAATAAATGCTAGCCTCATAGAAAAGGTAGAGAATATGCCTGAGACAGTAATTACTTTGACTAGTGGAAAGAAGATAATTGTATTGGATAGTATGGACGAGGTAATTGATAAAGCTTTAGCTTATCAGAGTATGATTTTAAAACAGGCGAATACGTTTCCAGGTGAGGTGGACTAATGAACAGGTTCGATATGCTAAGTCTAATTGGTATTGTTGCTGGATTCATCATGATCTTAATATCTATTATGATAGGTAGTAATATTGGACTATTTATTAGTATACCAGGATTAATGATTACAGTTGGGGGATCATTTGCAGCATTACTTGTTAACTTCAATTCCCAGCAAGTTCTTAATGTACTAAAGACAAGCAGAAATGTGTTTAAAAACAAGGGAGTTGACTTTCAAGAAATAATTGATATTTTTGCTGACCTAGCTAGAAAGGCGAGAAGAGAAGGTTTGTTGGGATTAGAAGATGATGTGGAAAGACTAGAGGACCCATTTTATCAGAAGGGTATTCGACTTATGGTAGATGCTCTTGATCCTGATTTAATTAAAGATATTTTGGAAACAGATATTGATTATACAAGTCAACGACATGAGCTTGGGCAAAAAGTTTTTAGGGCATGGGGTGTATATGCGCCTTCCTTTGGTATGATAGGTACCCTTATTGGACTTATTCAGATGCTTTCTAAATTAAATGATCCAAGTGCTTTAGGACCAGCTATGGCCTTAGCGCTCTTAACCACATTTTACGGTGCTCTTCTAGCAAATCTAGTGTTTATCCCCATGGCTGGAAAACTAGAGCTTAAGAGTGAAGAAGAAACATTGGCTAGATATTTAATGCTGGAGGGAATAATTGGTATTCAATCAGGCATGAATCCCAGAATCTTAGAAGAGAAACTAAAATCTTTTATTGGTCCAAAGCTAGAAATGCTAGATGGGTCAACTAAAGAAAAAGAGGCGGCATTCTCATGAGTCGTATGCCAAAAAGAAAGAGACAAGAGGAAGGAGCACCATCTTGGATGGTTACATATTCTGACCTTGTCACATTGGTTTTAGTATTCTTTGTGCTTCTTTACTCCTTTTCAATTATAGATGTTATTAAATTTGAACAGTTTGTGGCTTCTTTTCAAGGATCAGGAATATTACATTTAGGATCAGAACCACTAGAAGCACCACCTGAGCCTGAAACTGATGATAGTATATTGCAGGATAAAACCATTCAGGATATTAATGAGAAGGATAATGAGAATGAAAATCTAGATTTAGGTGAATTCCAGGACGTTATTGAGGAAAATCCCCTTGTTGAGGTTTATTATATAGTTGTCAATTATATAGACGAACATGAGCTCCAAGAAATTGTAGAAGTTAGATTTGAAAAAAGAGGTATTGCATTGGAGATCAAAGATAGGATACTTTTCGATTCAGGAAGAGCAGATTTAAAATCAAATGCTAAAGAAGTACTAACCACATTAGCACCTCTTTTAAAAGAATTACCTTACATGACGTCAGTAGAAGGCCACACAGATGATAGGCCTATAAACACTCAAAAATTTCCAAGTAACTGGGAATTATCAGTTGCCAGAGCACTAAGCGTTGTTAGATACTTTGTTGATGGTCTAGAAATGGAGCCTGAAAGATTTGCTGTTGTTGGACTTGGTGAATTTCACCCTATTGTGGCAAATGATAGCCCTGAAAATATGCTGCTTAATAGACGAGTTATAATTGTTATTAATGCAGAGGATCCTTTTAAAAGTGAGGTGTTAGAAGATGGCGGAACAGACACAGAGTCAAACTCAAGAGACTAAACCAAAAAGAAAATGGATAAAATGGGTTCTTATTTTAACAATTCCATTAATAATTGTTTCAGGATTATTAGGATTTTACTTTTCTACGGTAGCGAATGCTACTGATGATGGAACAATTTTAATGAAAGATGTTCAAACAGTAACAATACCTAGCTTCACAATAAATCTGGCTGATGCAGGACACCGCAGATATCTAAGAACTCAGATTACCTTAGAACATGCTGAGAAAAAGTTGGTTTCTGAACTAGAACTTAAAGGTCATAGGGTTAAGGATACAATAATCAATATTTTACGTGAGAAAAAGGTAGTTGATTTAGATAGCAATGAAAAAACAGAAGCATTGAGGCAGGAATTAATTGCATCAATTAACGAGATATTAGTTGATGGCGAAATTATTGGTTTGTATTTCGAAGAATTTATTATCCAGTAAAGGGGGGAAGCGCCATTCACCTAAGTGAAGATAAGATAAAGGAAATGCTAGAAACTTTAAATGGAGAACCTGAAGTAAAAAAAGTAAAATTTATGCCCTTTGAAGAGAATGGAAAGATTTCCCCAGAGCTAGACTTTGAAGTTCTTAATAATCTAAAAACAAATATGACTGTAGAGCTTGCTAGTGCATCCATGACTTTGCGGGAAGTACTTGCTTTAATTGAAGGAAATATTATTAGTCTTGAAAAAATGGCAGGAGAACCCGTGGATATGAGAGTAGATGGTGAAGTTTTTGCTAAAGGTGAAGTTGTTATCATAAATGAAGTTTTTGGAATTAGAGTTGGTAGCTTAATTAGTAACAATGAAGAGTGAACTGGAGGATTATTGTGCTAGAATTTGACTTTTGGAAAGCCTTACTTAGAATATTAATCTTTCTTCCCCTGGTATTAGTGTTAGCTTTGGTGTTTATTAAGTTCTTTTTAACCCGTAGAACATTTTCTTTTCATAGGGGATATCTCCAAGTAGTAGAACAGTTAGGTGTAGGAAGCAAGGCATCTTTAGTAATTGTAAAGGTTGGAGAGGAGTATTTCCTATACGGAGTAACAGAGAATCAGGTTGAAATGATTAGTAAACTATCAGATTATGTACCATCACAGGATAGTGGGCCTGGTTCCCAGACATTTGCACATATTCTTACAAAGTTCAAAAAGCGGGAGGAAGGCAGACAATGAGACCACGCAATTTTATAATTCTCGCTTTAATTTTAATCTTAGTAGTGATAGTTTTTCCAAGCCAGCTTGTGGCACAACCATTGCCAGGTATTGATTTTAGGATAAATCCTACTAGTGAACCTGAGGAGGTTGTTGATACTTTAAGGGTATTGTTTTTGCTAACAGTTTTGGCATTAGTACCAGCATTTATGGTTTTAATGACATCCTTTACCAGGATTGTAGTGGTACTATCCTTTGTGAGAACTGCAATGGCGACGCAACAAACACCACCCAATCAGGTGTTAATAGGTTTGGCATTATTCTTAACCTTTTTTGTCATGGCACCGGTTTTTGATCAGGTAAGAGTGGATGCGTTAGAACCATATTTGGCAAATGAAATATCTCAGGAGGCTGCTCTTGAAAATGCAGAAACACACTTAAAAGATTTCATGCTTATTCATACAAGGGAAAAGGATTTAGCTTTATTTGTTAATGCTTCTAATATGGATAGACCTGAAAGTGAAGAGGAAATTGGGATTATGGTTTTAATTCCAGCTTTTGTAATTAGTGAATTAAAAACAGCATTTCAAATGGGGTTTTTGATATTTATTCCATTTCTTATTATAGATATGGTAATTGCAAGTACATTAATGTCTATGGGTATGTTTATGCTTCCCCCAATTATTATTTCTTTACCCTTTAAAGTACTGCTATTTGTTATGACTGACGGATGGTATTTAGTCATTAAATCTTTACTACAAAGCTATGGATTGTAAGGTGATGCTTAAATGACTCAAGAATTTGTAATTCACTTAGCAAGAGAAGCCCTAAGTCTAGCACTATTACTTGCCCTACCTGCTTTAGGGACAGGTTTGATAGTAGGTTTAGCTATAAGCGTGCTAATGGCGACTACACAGATTCAGGAACAGACACTAACTTTTGTTCCAAAACTTATTGCTGTTTTTTTTGCAATATTTATGTTTAGTTCCTGGATGCTTACATCTCTGACCAATTTTGCCGGAAGTATCTTTGGCAATTTGGCAAATATGGTACGGTAGGCAGATATGTTTGATTTCTTTATTATTCAAGGTTGGCTTCTAATATTTGCTAGAGCATCTTCCTTTGTCGCAATTGCACCTTTCTTTTCCATTCAGGGAGTACCAGCATTAGTTAAAATAGGTTTTAGTTTTACCCTTGCAGTTATACTTCTACCTCTTGTGCCATTTACTCCACTTGATGATATTGCATTACTAGCGTGGTGGCTCTTAGTGCTCAAAGAGGTTGCAGTAGGGTTAACCCTTGGTTTTATTACAAATATGATATTTGCGGCTATAAGAATTGCCGGTGAACTTATAGATATTCAAATGGGATTTGCCATGGCAACTGTATTAGATCCCCAAACTCAAACTAGGACAACCCTAATGGGTCAGTTCAAATATCTTGTAGCAATTTTAATTTTTCTTGCAATAGATGGACACCATGTTTTAATCGGGTCTTTAGTTCATAGCTATACTCTAGTTCCTTTGACCAATGCGGTATTTGATCCTGCCATCTCATTATATATTTTGAAAACCTTTGTAGGCATCTTTGCACTTGCTTTTAAGATTGCAGCCCCAATTGTTGCAGTATTAATCATAGCTGATATCTCTCTGGGTCTTGTGGCAAGGACAGTACCCCAGATCAATGTCTTTATTCTGGGTTTTCCTCTTAAGGCTGGCTTGGGGATGCTCACCCTTGCATTGGTATTACCATTGTTTGTAACAGTTGTAGGCCACCTGCTTTCCCAGATGGAAAAGGATCTAATAACGGTAATGGAGATTTTGGTACAATGAGCCTTGATGAAAGATTAAAAAGTATCAATTTACAGTTATTTGCTGAAGAGGAAAAAACAGAGGAAGCTACACCCAAGAAGAAACAAGAAACTAGAAAAAAAGGGCAGGTAGCAAAAAGTACCGATTTAAATGCAGCATTAACTATCTTTATCTTGGTTATAACTCTGTTTTGGATTAGAGGATATTATGGTGAAAAAATAACCGGCTTTATTGTTCATATCTATACGGAGGAATTAACAAAGGAGCTGACCCATGGACAACTGATTTATATTATAAGGATTTTCATGACTACTTTTTTTGAGACAGTAGCACCAGTACTAATAATTACTGTGATTATTGGTATATCTGCCAATATGCTCCAGGTTGGTTTTAAAGTTACGCCAGAATCAATTCAGCCCAAGCTTAGTCACCTTAATCCAATTGAAGGTTTTAAACGCATTGTTTCAAAAAAAGCACTTGTTGAAATGGCTAAAGCCATTCTTAAGGTGATGATTGTTAGTATAACAGTATTCTTAATTGTTAGAAGCAACTTTGATAAAATGCTATTTATGGTTGACATGGGTCTGGAGGGCATTAGTAACTTAATAGCTAATGTATTGTTTCAGGTAGCTATAGGAGCAGCGCTAGTTTTTTTTATAGTAGCTATTCTAGATATTACATACCAAAAATGGGAATTCAAAGAAAGAATTAAAATGACAAAACATGAGGTTAAGCAGGAGTATAAGCAGAGTGAAGGAGACCCACTTATTAAGTCAAAGATTAAAGAGAAACAGAGAAAGATGGCAATGAGTCGTATGATGACTCAAGTTCCAGAGGCAACAGTCGTTGTTACAAATCCTACCCACCTTGCGATTGCTTTAAAATATGAAGATGGTGTTACAGATGCTCCATTAGTGATTGCTAAGGGTGCGGGGTATGTTGCATTAAAAATAATTGAATTAGCTAAGGAAAATGGGATCCCTGTCATAGAAAACAAACCAGCAGCTTGGGGTCTATACGAAGCTGTAGAAATAGGACAGGAAATACCATTTGAATTATATCAAATTGTAGCAGAGATTTTAGCTGCTTTGTACAGGTTAAAGAACAAAGGGAGAGTATTATAAATGCCGCAAAACCAATCAGTTTTTTTCCAGACACTAAGAAAGGCACTAGGATATGCCGACATTATCATAGCGGCACTTATTATATCTATTGTTCTAATAATAGTAATACCTATACATCCGAATATATTAGATATCTTACTGGCCTTAAGTTTAACAATAGGTTTGATTATTATTTTAACCACTATGTTCATTACCAGACCATTACAGTTTTCAGTATTTCCTTCTTTACTCCTTGTAGTTACTCTTTTTAGATTGGCACTTAATATATCTTCAACACGGCTAATCTTAGGAGAAGGAAGTGCTGGATCGGTTATTGCAGCTTTTGGTAATTTTGTAGTAGGGGGCAACTATGTAGTGGGATTTATTGTATTTCTTATTATTACTGTTATTCAATTTGTTGTTATTACAAATGGCGCTAGTAGGGTTGCAGAAGTAGCTGCTCGCTTTACATTAGATGCCATGCCTGGTAAACAAATGAGTATAGATGCTGACTTAAATGCAGGAATTATTTCTGATCAGGAGGCTAAGGGAAGACGGGAAACTATTCAAAAGGAAGCAGATTTCTTTGGCGCCATGGATGGTTCAAGTAAGTTCGTTAAGGGTGATGCCATAGCAGGTATTGTTATAGTGTTGGTCAATATCTTGGCTGGATTAGTTATTGGAGTATGGCAGAGAGGGTTAGATATCTCCCAAGCTTTACAGCTTTATACGTTATTAACAGTTGGAGATGGTTTAGTGACTCAGATTCCTGCCTTATTAGTTTCCACAGCCACAGGTATTTTGGTCACAAGAGCAGCTACAGGACAGAGTTTGGGAAAAGATATAAGTGAACAGTTGTTTGTATTTCCAAAGGTAATTGGGTTAACTGCCATTATTCTTGCAATTCTAGGAATACTTCCAGGACTTCCTAGTATACCGTTTTTTATCTTAGCATCTGCAACCGGTTTTACAGCATACATGCTGCATAATGAGAATGAGAGAAAACAGATTGATATGGATGAGGAAGAGCTTAAACAAAGTACAGGAGAGACAAAAGAGCCTGAAAATGTATTATCACTAATGCAGGTAGACTCACTAGAAATAGAAATTGGTTATAACCTGATTCCTCTTACAGATGAAGGGCAGCATGGAGATTTGTTAGATAGACTTTCCGCAGTCAGAAGACAATGTGCAAGGGAACTTGGCATCTATGTAAAGCCTATCAGAATACGAGATAATTTGCAGCTAGATGCAAATAGGTATCGCTTTAAAATCAGGGGCAATGAAATAGTTAGTGGAGAGATACTCCCAGGATACTACTTAGCAATGAGTCCTGGTGATGAAACAATAGAAGTAGAAGGGATAGCCACAACAGAGCCGACCTTTGGTTTACCAGCTTGGTGGGTCAATGAAGAAGTTAAAGAAAAGGTTGAAATGCAGGGTTTCACAGTTGTTGATTCAGCTACTGTATTAATTACCCATTTAACAGAATTTGTTAAATCCCATGCTTACGAGCTGTTAGGTAGACAAGAAGTAAAAGAACTTTTAGACTTGGTCCAGGAGACAAATCCAGCAGTTGTGGATGGATTAGTACCTGATTTATTAAGTTTAGGAGAAGTGCAAAAGATTTTACAGAATCTTTTAGCAGAAAGAATTCCCATAAGAGACCTTATTACCATTTTTGAAACCCTTGTTAATAGAAGTCCTATAAGTAAGGATTCAGATTACCTTACTGAATCCATTAGAGCTGTCTTGGCAAGAACAATCAGTAAAAGTCATGCTCCTGATGGAAAGCTGATCGTAGTAACCATAGACTTATCTTTGGAGGAAAGGGTTAAGAAATCCATGCAACAAACATCTGATGGAGTATACCCAGCACTTTCTCCAGAGGTGACAGAGCATATTTTTGGTCAACTAGAAAAATATGTTGAAGATTTTAGTTTATTGGGTCTACAACCAGTAGTTTTATGTTCATCAAGAATAAGAATGGCTTTTCGTAGGTTAACTGAAAGATTTATGCCAAGCTTAGTTGTTCTATCCTTAAATGAGCTTATTCCTGAATTAGATGTGGAGGCCATTGGAATGGTGAAAGACTATGAGAATTAAAAAATACTTAGCATATGATATGAAGGAAGCATGCCAACTTATTAGGCAGGATTTAGGTCCTGATGCAGTTATTATTAATTCTAAGGAGGTTAGGCAAAAGGGCATTTTGGGATTCATGAAAGCGCGTATGGTTGAAGTGACTGCGGCAGTTGATGAAATTCCTGTTGAAAAACCAACCCAGCAAGGGGTAAAAGAATCACAAGTAAATAATGATAAAGTTAGCAATGAAATGCAGGAAATGAAAGAATTATTGCAGCAAATCATAGTCAAGGAAAGAAATGCTGCTAATGGCAAACCATTTGTGAAAGTTAGTGACTTAGAGGAATTTGATCCCCATGAAGAGTTTAAAAAGATCCTCCAAGAATTAGATCTTTTGCCCGAGGTAGAAAAGAGAGTTGAGGATATTTTTCAAAAACAAGAGTTGGATGAATGCCTAAATAGAATTCATATAAAAGATAAATTATCAGAGAAATTGGTTGATTTTTTCATACCTGTTACCAAAGCAAACCATAACAGTAATGTACTAGCCTTTATAGGTCCAACTGGAGTAGGAAAAACCACCACCATTGCAAAGCTTGCTGCAAATTTTGCGTTGTATCATGGATTAAACATAGCTCTTATAACTATTGATACTTACCGAATAGGAGCTGTTGCTCAGCTTAAAATCTATGGAGACATAATTGGAGTAACAGTTGAAGCTGTAATGACTCCCCAGGAGTTAAAGTTAGCCGTAAAAAATCATGAAGACTGTGATTTAATACTAGTAGATACTGCTGGCAGGTCATCAAAAAATGCTGAACAGATTAACGAATTAAAGACATTTCTAGATGCAATTAGGCCTCTTGAAATTTATCTGGTGTTGGATGTAAATACCAAGAATAAGGATTTAATAGCAATAGTCGATAAATATAGTATTTTGAAGTACTCTAAACTTGTTTTTACTAAAGCAGATGAAACCTATAGCTTAGGTTCAATTTTAAATGTAGTGGAGGCCACAGAATTACCTGTTGCCTATGTCACCAATGGACAAAATGTTCCTGATGATATTATCCCTGGGGAACCAGATGGTTTGGCCAAGTTAATAATAGGGGAAGTGGAATAATGCTAGATCAGGCTAGTAGGCTAAGAGAACTATTCGCAAAAGATAATACTCATAAAAAAGCAACTATTCCCTCCTTTAGAACAATATCTGTAGTTAGTGGTAAAGGAGGGGTAGGCAAAACAAATTTAACTCTAAATTTAGCAATTGCCCTTGCGCAACTTGATAAAAAGGTTATGATATTGGACGCTGACTTAGGTATGGCCAATGTAGATATATTAATGGGCTTAAGTCCTCAATATAATCTACTAAATGTGTTAAAGGGTAAAAAAACCTTGGACGAAGTAGTTGTAGAGGGTCCTTACGGTATCAAGATTATTCCAGGGGGATCAGGTTTTGGGGAAATAGCAGGCATTGATAAGCAGCACCAAGAATTATTGTGGGAGCAGTTAAGAAATGTTTGTAGTGAAGTCGATTATCTTTTTATTGATTGTGGTGCTGGAATATCTAGAACTATTCTAGGTTTTATATCGGCAGCTGATGATGTTTTAGTTGTGTTAACTCCTGAACCTACCTCTATAACAGATGCATATAGCGTTATCAAAGTTCTGTCTAGGTTTGAGATAAACTCACAGGTGTTTTTAGCAGTAAATAAGGTTTCTAGTTTGAAGGAAGCAAATACTACAGCGAGTAAAATTGAAGCAGTATCTAATAGGTTTTTAAAGATTAAAATTAAGAGGTTGGGTTACGTGTCTAAGGATCCATATGTAGAAAAGGCTGTTTGTAGCCAAGTACCCTTTTTCATGTTTAATCCCAAGTGCCAGGCGACAGGTGATGTTAAACAGTTAGCGGTTAACTTAATTGATGGCAAAATGAAACCTCCAAAAGGCATTGATAACTTTATGGGTAAGTTGTTTAGATTATTTGAATAGGGGGAGGAATGTTTTGTCTTCTTCAAATTTTAAATTTTTGCAGATCAATTCTAACATTGAAGTAACACGAGATGATGATAATACAATATATAAGAGCTTGATACAAGGGATCAGGGTTGATAGCTTCATGATCCAAGAGCCTGTCTACAAGAGATTTGTCTTATCGTTAAAAAATGGAGAAAGAGTTAGCTTAGGTATTTTTACAGAAAATGATAGATATACTTTTGAAGCAAATGTTTTAGGTGTAAAAAATGACAACAACTTAAAATTATATATTTTAAGTCTACCTGAAAATGTTAAAAAGCATGAAAGAAGAAATTTTGTTAGGGTAGAAGTTGCTATAAATGTAAAGTATGAGGTTTTGGAGCACCCACCATCTGTAGCAAAAGATGCTGAAAAATACAGACCAGTACAAACCGCTTTAGCAGTTGACTTAAGTGGTGGAGGTATGATGCTTAAGGTTGATAAATTTCCTCCAGAAAAGGCTTATTTAATTGTAGAATTTGAAATTTTACTAAAAGGTAAGGCTCAGCGGCTAAAACTATTTGGTCAGGTAATGAGGAATATTACTGAGAATAAGGGCGGAGTAAAAAGATACTTGGCAGGTTTATCCTTTTACAATATAGATGAGAGAACCCAGGATAAAATAATCGGTTATGTTTTTGATAAGATGATTGAAACCATAAGAAAAACTTAGGATGAGTGATAATGGAAAGGGAACAGCTTTGGAAGTCATATCAACTAAATAAAGATCTACTGATTAGAGATAACATTA
The DNA here is from genome assembly GCA_001515945.1 of Desulfitibacter sp. BRH_c19. NCBI lineage: Bacteria > Bacillati > Bacillota > Clostridia > Neomoorellales > Desulfitibacteraceae > Desulfitibacter > Desulfitibacter sp. BRH_c19. The sequence continues at coordinate 395,852 of LOER01000016.1, read as the reverse complement.
TCGAAAGTTATCTACCCTTGGTAAAGAAGATAGTAGGTAGAATGACATTAAAGCTGCCACTACATTGGGATAGGGAAGATGTTATTAGTTATGGAATTATTGGGCTAATAGAAGCAGTTGAAAGGTTTATTCCTGCTAAGGGCATTAAATTTGAAACTTTTGCTACGCTCAGAATTAGAGGAGCGATTCTAGATGCTTTAAGAGATTCCACGATAATTCCTAGGGGTTTAAGTGAAAATCTTTCAAAGGTTTCAAGGACAATAGAACGCCTTGAACAGGAAATGGGTACAGAAACTACTTCGGAAGATATAGCTAAAGTACTAAATATGTCTGTAAAAGAAGTAGATGGGATTATTATGGCGTTTGCACATCTAAGCTGTGTTTCCTTACAAGAAAGTTTAAGGATAGATGGAACTGAAGGGGAGGGCTTAGCTTTAATTGATACATTAGCCGCACCATCTATGTACAACCCTGAGGAGCAGGTTGCATGGAAGGAAACCCAGGATAAACTTATAAAAGCAATTGACGAACTCACAGAAAAGGAAAAGTTGGTTTTAGCAATGTATTTCCATGAGCAACTTACTTTAAAGGAAATAGCGTATATTATGAATATTACTGAATCAAGAGTATCTCAGCTAAAGAGCAAAATTTTATTAAAAATTCGGTTATTTTTAGAGAAAGGAAAATAAACAATGGGAATTTTTTTATTGATTTTAGGCGTAATTATCATAGCTGTTGTTTATCCCACCTTAAATGGTACTCCTATTTCATTTTTAAAAACAAATAAAAAACCAATTTCAGAAGACAAAAAGATTGAGGAATTAGAGGAAAAAATTGATATATTGTCAAATAATGTAGAAGAAGTCCTAGATAGGTTAAGTGAGGTACCATCCCAAAGATATGGAAATGTGGGTAGTCCGAAAGTAGCACCATCTTTTTCTCAAAGTCTCGTAGAGAGACAAACCATAGAAGAATACGATGAGATAATTGACGCTTATCACAAAGGAGAAGAAATAGTTGATATAGCTAAAAGGTTTAATAGGGGAAAGGGTGAAATACAATTAATTTTAAATTTGAAAAAATAAGAACCACCATTAAGAAATATAATCAAATTTTATTTGGTATAGGTATAGGTTTTCTCATTGCTGGATTACTTATAACATTTGGCTCACCCAAACCCACTAAGTACGAGATAGAAAGCCTTGCAAGGCAAGAAGGTATGGTATATCCCCAAGAGGTATTACCATTTGATTCTGATAATAAGGGAGGAGAGGAAAATTAACAGAGGACTGTATATTTCCGTAAATGGTTTATTATCACGGCAGCTTCAGCAGGATATAATGTCTGATAACATTGCTAATATAAATACACCAAGTTATAAAAAGAGAGACATTACTTTTTCAACACTTCATGATTCACTTATACATTCAGTAAGTGGTCCTGAGGTTGAACCAATTGGAGTTATGCCCCATGGTTCCCAAGTATCTGAAACACATACTGATTTTAGTATGGGGGTCTTGTTTGAGACTGGCGCACTCTATGATTTTGCTCTAGCTGAAGAAGGGTTTTTTATAGTAGAAACTCCTCAAGGAGATTTATATACAAGGAAAGGGAGTTTTAGAGTAGATAGTGAAGGCTATCTTGTTACCCATGAAGGTTATAGGGCAATAGGGTATTATGATGATTACATACATGTAGAAAATGAAGATTTAGATCAAGCATTTGCAATTGCTAATCCTCCTGAAGATAGCTTAACAAAGTACGGGGAGGATCTTTATGCAATTTCAGACCCTTCTTTGGAAAACATTCTAGAAAATCCACAGTTAAAAAGAGGTTACCTTGAAGGATCCAATGTGGATTTAGGACAAGCTATGGCTGAAGTAATAGAGGCCCTTAGGCTTTTTCAATTAAATCAGAGAATGCTTTTAACCCAAGATGAGATAATGAAAAAGAGCGCAAATGAAATCGGTAGTTTGAGATAAGCAACTGACTTCTTATGCAATGAAAATATGGAGGACACGCAATGATAAATGCATGGTCTAAAGAAGAAAGCATTCAGGAATTTAGGGTTGGAATAGCCGACATGAAGGTTACAAATAGTCCCCACAATGTCATTACACTAGGATTAGGGTCATGCGTTGGAATCGTATTATTTGACAAGTTTGCTCGGGTTGGGGGTATGGTACATATTATGTTACCAGACAGTACTCAGTTTAAAAACGCAGACAACCCTGCCAAATTTGCTGACACCGGAATAGATATGCTACTACGAGAAGTATTAATGATTGGTGCAAAAAAAAGTAACATAGTAGCTAAAATAGCTGGTGGTGCTCAGATGTTTAAAAGAAACACATCTAACTTACTAAATATTGGGGAAAGAAACATAAAAAAGACTAAAGAAGTGCTTGATAGCCTCGATATAGCTTTAAGTGCAGAGGACACAGGGGGGAATAAAGGCAGAACGATGATTCTTCAAACTGACTCAGGCAAAGTTTTGGTTAGAACTGTTGGATCTGTACCTAAAGAAATATAGAGGGGGGAGTTGGTGTTGGATTTTACTGAATTTAAAGAACAGATATCAAGAAAACTTGGTCTTAATCTAAGTGGATATAAAGAAAAGCAATTAAAAAGAAGAATTGAGCACCTTATGATTAGCCAGGGATTTAAGGAATTTAGTGAATACTATCTAGCACTAAATAGAGATCAGGAACAAGCTAAAAAGTTTCTAGAAAAAATAACAATAAATGTTTCTGAGTTTTTTAGAAATAAAGATATATTTGACAAGCTGGAAACAGATATTTTTCCTTATTTATTAAAAAAAACTAATAGATTAAAGATATGGAGTGCTGGATGTTCCATAGGTTCTGAAGCTTATAGTATTGCAATGATACTAGATCACCTCACACCTAAGATCATGCATACTATACATGCTTTTGACCTTGATGAAAGGATTTTAGAAGAAGCAAAAGCTGCAAAATATCGTAGTGATTTACTAAAGAACGTCTCTATGGAGAGATTAAACAAGTATTTTACTCAAGAAGATGGCAAATATCAATTAATTGATACTATTAAGAATAAGGTGACATTTAGAAAACATGACTTATTAAGGGATAAATGTGAGAATGATTATGATTTAATCGTATGTCGAAACGTAACAATATACTTTACAAGAGAAACTCAAAATGAATTATATGTAAATTTTTTTAATGCATTAAAGCCAGGTGGTATTTTATTTATAGGTGCCACTGAAAGTATATTAAATTATAGTCAACTTGGGTTTGAAAAAACATCAGCATGGTTTTATCAAAAACCATCATGAGAAGGAGAGGTGTATTAAACTGTCACAATGGAAAAAACTAGAAGCAATACATTTAGACGTCTTAAAAGAAATAGGTAATATAGGTTCAGGTAATGCTGCAACATCTCTTGCTCAACTGCTGGATAGAAAAATAGATATGGATGTACCTAGTGCAGGTGTAATTAATCTGCAAGAGTTTATAAAAACCTTTGGTACGGGGGAGGAACTGGCAGTATGTATCAATCTGTCAGTAGCAGGTTGTGCACCAAGTACTGTTATATTTCTCTTAGATGAAAAAAGTGCCTTCATGCTAGCAGATTTGTTAATGAATATTGAACCTGGAAGTAGGACAGAGTTAGATGAAATTGCATATTCTGCTTTGCAGGAAGTAGGAAATATATTAACAGGTTCCATGTTAATAGCGTTATCTAGTATGACTAGACTTACTTTTAACCCATCTGTGCCAGCACTTGCTCATGATATGCTAGCAGCTGTTTTAAGTGCAGCTCTCTTAGAAAGAGGCGTATTTGATGAAAACATTCTCTTAATTGAAACAAGATTTCATGATGAAAATGTTTCTCTAAATGGATATTTTTTTCTTATCCCTGAAGAAGGATCATTAGAAATAATATTTCAATCTTTAGGCATAAATTTATAAATACAGGGGAGGTCAATAATGGCTAAACGAGTTTTAATTGTAGATGATGCAGCTTTTATGAGGATGATGATAAAGGACATACTTAGCAAGAATGGATATGAGGTAGCTGGTGAAGCAGAAAATGGGCAGAAGGCAATAGAAATGTACAAAGAACTTAAACCAGACTTAGTTACTATGGACATAACAATGCCTGAAAAGGATGGGATTGCTGCTGTAAAAGAAATCAAACAAATGGATTCCTCAGCCCGGATTATAATGTGTAGTGCAATGGGACAGCAAATGATGGTTATGGAGGCAATTCAAGCAGGGGCACGTGACTTTATTGTTAAGCCCTTTCAACAAGAGAGAGTAATACAAGCAATGGAAAAGGCATCTAAGTAGCTTGATTGTATGAAGGGTGGTTTTTTACCTTGAAAGAAGTTTTATCTCAATCCGAAATAGATTTACTTTTAAATGCCCTATCTACCGGGGAAATTTCAGCGGAAGATGTGAAGGCAGAAAGTACAAAAACTGATGTTATAAAAAACTATGACTTTCGTCGTCCAAATAAGTTTTCAAAGGATCAATTGAGGACCCTCCATATGATCCACGATAATTTTGGGCGTTTAGCATCTAATTTTTTATCGGGGTACTTGCGAACTAGTGTTACTGTAAAAATTGCTTCTGTTGACCAGCTAACCTATGAGGATTTTCTGGTTTCAATACCAAGCCCCACTTTAATGGCTGTTTTAAGTTTGTCACCTCTTAAGGGGACAGCTGTTTTTGAATGTAATCCTGCTTTTACGTTCCCTATTATTGATTTACTATTTGGCGGCCCAGGAGAAATGCCGGTTGCTTTAAGGGAAATGACAGATATTGAATTAAGTGTTCTAAAAAAGCTAATTAGCAAATTGATGGAAAGCATGGTTTATGCATGGTCAGACATATTTAATTTTCAGCCAGTCATTGAAAATATTGAAACTAATCCACAGTTTAACCAAATAATTTCCCCAAACGAAACTGTTGCAATAGTTACCCTTTCAACAACTGTTAATCAGTCACAGGGGATTATAAACCTATGTTTACCATTTATTACCTTAGAACCTGTAATTTCTAAACTGACTGCTCATTACTGGTTTGCAAGTCAAGATGTTTCAGGTGCAGATGGAGCAAAAAGTATTATACGTAATAAATTGCTTAATGTACCTTTGGATTTAAGTGCCGTTGTTGGGCATACAGAGTTAACTGTTAGGGAGTTTCTGGGACTCGATGAGGGTGATGTTATTCCTTTAGATATTAATGCAGGTGATGATTTTGAATTGTATGTTAACGATCATGTAAGGTTCAAAGTACAACCTGGGCTAGTTAGGAGTAAGGTTGGAGTTAGAGTAACTTCCAAAGTGTCGGGAGGGAATAACCATGGATAATTTCTTGTCTCAAGAAGAAATAGATGCCCTTCTAAAACAAGGTCAGTCTGATGATTCAAACGGGGAAGAAAGTGAAGTAGTTGAAAAAAGTATAGAGATTACTGCAGTACAGGAAGATAAAGATTTTTCAAGTGTTCTTAGTGACATGGAAAAGGATGCTCTTGGCGAAATAGGTAACATTTCCATGGGCTCTGCATCAACGGCTTTATCGGAATTATTAAATCAAAAGGTTATAATAACTACTCCTAGGGTAAATATAATAAGTGCAAAGACATTATATGACTCCTTTAGGATTCCCTATTTATTAATTGATGTAAACTTTACAGATGGATTAAATGGTTCTAATATTTTAGTTATTAAAATTAGGGATGCAGCCATAATAGCTGACTTAATGATGGGAGGTCCTGGTACGGATCCACCAGAAGAATTAAGCGAAATTCATGTAAGTGCAGTAGCAGAGGCAATGAATCAAATGATAGGTTCTGCTGCTACGGCCATGTCAAGCATATTTGGAATAGGTGTGAAAATAGCTCCACCAATTGTAAATATTGTTGATTTAAAGCAAGATGAGGTATATTACCCGTGGGATAAGGAAGAACCGATGTCAGTTATTTCCTTTGACCTTAAGATAGGTGATCTTATTGATAGTGAGATTATGCAGGTTGTGCCTGTTGATATAGCTAGAATGGAAGCTAATTTACTACTGAATCCTGGACAACCAGCCGCTAAACCTGTTGTTTCTCAGCCAGATTCAGAACCCATTCAAGAATCTGTTAATGTAGCTGTCAATAAAGACAAGGCCCGACCGTCTGCGGAAGAATATATACCATCAACAAGTCAGTTGCAAGACTATCCTAAAAACTTAGATTTAATTCTTGATGTGCCCTTAAAAGTATCTGTTGTCTTAGGCAAAACAAAAAGACCTATAAATGAAGTTCTTAACCTGATACCTGGTTCCATAGTAGAACTGGAAAGGTTGGCTAATGAACCAGTTGATGTACTTGTGAATGGAACTCTAATAGCAAAAGGTGAAGTAGTCGTAATAAATGAAAACTATGGAGTAAGGGTTACAAGTATTGTAAGCCCAGAGCAACGTTTGCAAAATCTTAAAAAAAATTAGGCAGCTAAAAAGCTGCCCTTGTTGATGGAGGGTTAGTAACGGTTAGGTTGGTTTCCCATGGTCTGTTCAGCTTTCATGATTGCCATTTTTACCAAATTACCACATTCCCGAGAGGGTACACCACCCCATCCTTCATTCATGACTGTGTTATAAACACCGAGCTCTTTTGCGAGCTCATATTTTAGCTGTTCAGACATAATTTTTGACAATTTTTATGACCTCCTTTTTAATAACCTGTCCATCACTATTATTTTTAGCTAAATAGAGCTAATTACACCTGGTTTTTTGTGGTCAGGTTATCTATAATTATTTCAGGAAATTATAATATTAGCACATTAGTCCTAGAATATTATATAAATATGTAACTTGAAGGGTTAGGTAAAATGAAAATTGAACGTAAGATTGTAAAATATAACAATAAAATATTTCAAAAAGTTAATGATGTTGTTGCGGGAGAACAACCTATTACAATTTATTTGAATGGTGAAGAAGTGGTGACTCTCCTTTGTACATCCGAGTATTTACAGGATCTTGCTATTGGGTTTTTAACCGCTGAAGGATTACTAGCCAGAGACGCAGATATTAAAACTCACTTAGAAATAGAAAAAGGCATTGTTTGGGTCGATAGCTCTAATACTAGTAAGTTGAGTAAAGTTAATTTTGCAAAAAGAATGATTACAACTGGTTGTGGTAAAGGTACTAGTATGTATCACTATCACGGTAAAAGAAAGATGATCTTATCGCATTTAGAAGTTCCTATCGATGTATTGTCTAATGGATTAAAGGAAATGCAGTCCAAATCAGAATTGTATCAGACTACTGGTGGTGTTCACAGTTCAGCATTAATGCACAAATCAGGGGAAATAATTGTTTTTAGAGAAGATGTAGGCCGACATAATGCAGCTGATAAAATACTTGGTTTTTGTATTAACAAGAATATTACTATGGAGGATAAGATCTTTTTAACTAGTGGTAGAATCTCCTCAGAAATAGTAGGTAAGGTCGCACATATGCAAATACCAATTCTTATTTCAAGAGCTGCACCTACTTCACTTGCCATAGATATAGCTGAAGAATTAGGATTAACAGTTTTAGGTTTTGTTCGAGGCAAAAGAGCAAATATCTACACTAATGCTCAAAGAATACTAATAACACAAAACCCCACTTAAGTGGGGTTTATAGAATTACTAATTTTCAGCTGATGATTAATCCTGCTTATCATGAGCCTTTACTTGTTGCGCTCCATGATTTTTTAGGATATTTTCTGCTTCATCAATATTTTCTTCAGAAGAATTGATTGCGACAATTATTTTATCTTGTTTTAATTCTTCCTCATATCTACGGCCTTCTTCTTCTGGAATTCCCCAGTCTACTAAACCTCCAGCTACTCCACCACCAGCAGCTCCAGATAATAGACCTGCTATGGGGCCAGCGGCAATTAGTGGACCAATTCCAGGTATAACAAGGGCACCTGCACCTATAGCTAAACCACCAAGACCTCCAAGCACACCACCAGTCGTAATACCATCAGCTAATGTTTCACCGCCAGCCATTGTTTGACCACCATCATCATCAGGTGTGCGATGAGCTCCTTCTTGATTTCGATCTTTTGCTAATAAAGATATTTCTTTTTCAAAACCTGCTCTCCTTAGGTCTTCTATAGCTTCCTTTGCTACACGTTCTGATTGAAAAACTCCTACAACAGATTTACTCAAGAAAATTCCTCCTTAATTATTCTCAAGTTTAGTTTAACTCTATTATGAAAAAATATTCTTATTTAACAATGGTTAAAATTTTTTCATTTGCCATGCAAAAAAATTAAAAGATGTGGTTATTTTAGCCTAAAAGGGGTTATGGTAATTTTAATAAAACGTTATAATAATATTATGTCAAAATTGGTGGTGTCAGTTATGGAAAAAATTAAAATACCTTATGGCAAAGAAATCATTAAGTGGTCTCCTCCAAAAGAATTTAGAATAGAGATTGTTAACCTAAAAGCTGTTCAGGGGGCATCTAACCAGATCGAGGAAGTTATAAGGGCCATTGAAAGTCCAATAGGAACCAAAAGACTTGAAGATTTTAGAGATGTGACCAAGGTTGCAATAGCTATAAGTGACTTAACAAGGCCTGTACCTAATAAGCTATTAATTCCTCCAATTGTTAATAAACTGGAAAAGATGGGGATAGACCCTAAGAACATTTTTATTATTGTAGGAACGGGATTACATAGACCTTCCAACAAAGAGGAATTTATTAAACTTCTAGGTGAAGAAATAGTAGACAAAGTTACAGTAATAAGTCATGATGCCAATGATAAAAACATGAATATATCCTGTGGAAGCACAGGTAAGGGGACACCTGTTGTAGTTAATAAGTATTATGTTGAAGCAGATTTGAAAGTTTTGACGGGTATGATTGATCCACATCAGTTTGTTGGTTTCACAGGTGGTGCAAAGGCACTTGCGATAGGGCTAGGTTCAAAAGAGTTAATTCAGGCAAATCACTCAATGCTGACTGACAAAAAATGCCAACTTGGAATGTTAGAAGGAAATCCTGCTAGAGAAGATATAGATGAGATTGGAAGAATAGTTGGGATTGATTTTATAGTAAATGTAATACTTAATAATGATAAGGAAATTGTAAAAGTAGTAGCTGGCGATCTTATTGAAGCACATAGAAAGGGCGTTGAAAGTGCAAGAGAAATTTTTGAAGTGCCAGTAAAAGAAAAAGCTGATGTTGTAATAGTATCACCAGGAGGTTTCCCAAAAGATTTAAACATATATCAAGCTCAAAAAGGACTAGCCCATGCATCAAAGGTAGTAAAGGATGGAGGTTATATAATATTAGTTGCGGATTGTTCTGAAGGTATTGGTGATGACAAATTTTATAATACTATGAATAACTTTAAAGAGCCTCAGGAAATCATTGAACATTTTAAAAGTATAGATTTTGAAATGGGTGTACATAAAGCATTTTTATGGTGCAGAACCCTTGCTAAAGCAAATGTTTATTTATTATCCAAGGGTATAAATCAGGAAAATGCATGTGGTTTGATGGTAGAGAAAAGAGATAGCCTAGAAACTATCTTTGCCGAAATAAAGGAAAAACTTCCAGAGAACGCAAAGGTGATTGTTATGCCAAAGGCAAATTCAACAATACCAGTAGTTACGGAATAATATAGCTTTAATAGCATAACGGATTGTAATATGTGGCTTAGCAAAATGTTATGTTCTTTCATTCTAGGAATTAAGTTTTAGAATTCTAAAGCTCCTTACATCGAAAAACTCTATGCCTTGCAAACTCGCTTCGCTGAGACAAGCAAGTCATTTACGAGTTTTTCGCCTCCAGTCACTAAGAATTGCTTTAAAACTCAATTATTGTTCTCTCACATTAACATTTTTGCATTATACAGTTTTAGTAGACAATAAATACATTTATAAACTTTAAAAAAGGAAAGGAGGCCTAAAGTCTCTTTCCTTTTTTGTACTATCAGAAAGATAAGTTCAAACAAGGTAGATAGTATTTACAAAAACTAAGGTTTCCGCCTGCGTCTAAGGACTTGGCGCAAGCCAAGTTTTGTTTTAATTGAGATAGAATTATACGTCCAAGATGTTAAATCTGCAAATCGTTTTGCAATGGGTAGCACCATAAGAGAAATTATTAAGTTGTAGATGGTTTGAGCATTAGCAATTTGCCTGGGTAATGAAAGGGACGTCATTTCAATTAATGTGCTAAAGCTTGAAATAAAGGGGAAGAAAAGAACTAAACCTCCAACATTTAAAATTATGTGTGCCAAGGCAACCTTACGGGCTGCTACTGATGAATGTATTACTGCCAGCACAGCTGTAAAGCATGTTCCTACATTTGAACCCAAAATAACGGCTATTGCGGTAGTTAAGGAGAGGTACCCATGAGGTGCTAGAGCCAAAAGAATTGCTGTAACTCCACTACTGGATTGGAGTAAAGCCGTACTTATCACTCCTATTGAAATACTATATAGAATACTATTGTCTAATTTCGAAAACATGAGTAAAAAGAGTCTACTGCTTTCCAATTGAGATGTTGACCAAGTCATGAGGTTCAGACCAATTAAAACCAGAGAAAAGCTTAATAGGATCTTCCCTCCAAGCCTGACTGTTATAATAGGTATAATATAGAGAATGATCCCAACAATTATCATGGGCAAAATAAGCTTCTTTAGATCAAAAGCTACCATTTGTGTTGTAAAAGTTGTACCTACATTGGTTCCTAATACAATTCCAATAGCTTGATAAAAGGTCAAAAGCCTAGCATTTACAAGTCCAATTGTAATTACAGTAATGGCACTACTGCTTTGAAGTATCATTGTAGCTACTGTTCCAAAAATGAAACCTCTTGTGGGAGTGTCTGTAAATCTTTTGAGTAGATATTTAAGTCTAAACTGATGATAGCTCTCAAGAGTTTTGCTTATAAAATAGATTCCTAATAAAAGAGTGGATAAACCTCCAAGAAAGCATAGTATGAAAATCAATTAAAGTCCTCCCACTATATAAATAAGCATAGAAATTCCAACCCCTTTAGGGGTACTTATGTAGATTAGTTATTCAAATATTAACTAAATATACCATAATAAATTTCTTGATTTGAACAAATTTTTACATTATTATCTTTAAATGTTTAAAAGGAGGAATTTATTTACCTATCTCGAAGTTTATAGGATATGTTATAATATAATAGTTAATTTTATGGAAAAAACTTTTGAAATATAATGTTTATTATTTCACAAGCATATTTTTGTATTATTTCTACTATTTATAAAACTGTGTTTATTATCAAGAAAAACAATAGCTTTAAGCATGGGAGAGGAGGAAGGATGTTGGAGGAATTTGACATTAGCTACCAATTAAATGATAGCGCCCCTATTAAAAAACAAATAGAGGAACTTAGTGGGGAACAGGTAAAAAAGTGTTATCAATGTGGTAAATGTACGGCTGGTTGTCCAGTAGCCTTTGCTATGGACAATCCTCCAAGGAAGATTCTTAGATTGTTACAAGTGGGCTTAGCTGAAGAGGCTTTAGAAAGTAAAAGTGTTTGGATTTGTGCTACTTGTGAAACGTGTTATGCTAGGTGCCCTAGAGGTGTTGATATTCCACGAGTAATGGAAGCAGTAAGAATCTTAGCTAAGAAAAAGGGAATTGTCCCAGAAAAAAACATTAACTATTTTAATGATCTGTTTTTAAAATCTGTGAAAAGTAATGGAAGAGTACATGAAATGGGTTTGATTGTCATGTACAATCTTATGTCAATGCAGCCATTTAAGGATGCAACCTTAGCACCTAAATTGTTCTTGGATGGGAAAATTAGTCCTTTTCCGCATAAAGTAAAAAATCCTTTAGAAATCCAGAGGCTATTTGAAAGAGTTAGGGAGAAGGAAGAAGGGGGTCACATCTAATGACTTTAAAATATGCTTATTACCCCGGTTGTTCTCTAAATTCTACCGGTGTTGAATACAATCAATCTGCCAAAGCAGTTGCAAAGCATTTAGGCGTACAATTAGAAGAAATAGATGATTGGAATTGCTGTGGTGCTTCAGCTGCCCACAATACAAGTCACCTTTTGTCAATAGCGCTACCTGCCAGAAGCCTTGCGTTATCGGAAAAGCAAGGACTTGATGTGGCTGTTCCATGTGCTGCATGTTTCAACAGAATGAAGGCGGCGCAAGTGGAAGTTAGAGAATCTAAAGAAATGAAACAAACCATAAGTGAAGTTATTGGTATGGAGTATGAAGCGAAATACGAAGTAAAACCACTTTTGGACGTACTTGTTAATGATGTGGGTCTTGACAAGATTAAAGAGGCTGTAACTAGACCTTTAACAGGATTAAAGGTGGCTTCTTACTATGGATGTCTATTAGTAAGACCACCAAAAACTATGTGTTTTGATGATGTAGAAGATCCAATGACAATGGATAATTTAGTTGAGGCATTAGGCGGGGAACCAGTAGATTGGAGTTATAAAGTAGAATGTTGTGGAGCAGGCCACTCAACTGCTAAACCTAGTGTCGGTATTCCAATGATTAGAGATATTCTTAAAAATGCTAAATTAAATGGTGCTAATTGTATTTTGACTGCATGTCCCCTTTGCTTTTTGAATTTAGATATGAGACAAAAAGAGGCAAGTCAATTACACAATGAAACCTATGAGTTGCCTGTCTTTTATTTCACCCAGCTTATGGGACTTGCAATTGGCTATTCGGCCAAAGAATTATTTATAAACAAACACTTTGTGGATCCAATGAAACTATTAGAAGAAAAAGATATTTTCAGGCATCCAGATACAAGGAGGGAGAAGGCTTGAAGCGTATAGGAGTTTTCGTATGTCATTGTGGTTCTAACATTGCTTCTGTAGTCGACGTGAAGAAAGTAGCAGAGATCGCTAAAGAAATGCCAGGAGTAGTATATGCAACAGATTATCAGTATATGTGTTCTGAACCAGGACAGGATGTAGTTGTTAAGGCAGTAAAAGAACACAAGCTTAATAGAGTTGTAATTGCTTCGTGTTCGCCGAGACTTCATGAACCAACCTTTAGAAAAACTTTAGTAAATGCCGGTTTAAATCCATATTATTTAGAAATGGCAAACCTCAGAGAGCATTGTTCATGGGTTCACTCAAAAGATAAGGAAGGTGCTACAGTAAAGTCTATCGATCTTGTAAGGAAAGCAGTAGCCAAGGTTAATAAGACTGTGGCTCTCTTTCCTGGAGAAATACCTGTTGAAAAAAGATGTTTAGTAATAGGTGGAGGCATTGCAGGTATGCAGACGGCTATTGATGTGGCAGATATGGGATATGAAGTAGTAGTTCTTGAAAGAGAAGCAACTATTGGTGGTAAAATGGCAATCCTTGATAAAACCTTCCCTACAATGGATTGTTCAGCTTGTATTTGTACACCTAAAATGGTTGATGCTTCACAGCATCCAAATATAAAACTATATACCCTTTCAGAACTTGAAACAGTAGGTGGATATGTAGGAAACTTTGACGTAACCATTCGCAAAAAAGCTCGTTATGTGGATATGGTTAAATGTACAGGTTGTGGAATCTGTGAAAACAAATGTCCTAAAAAGGTTGTATCTGAATTTGATTATGGGATGGGTAAAAGACCTTGCATTTATAAACCTTTCCCACAAGCTGTGCCAAATAAACCTGTGATAGATGCAGAAAACTGTAGAATGCTTACGGAAAATAAATGTGGGGTTTGTGCTAAGGTATGTCCTACAGATGCAATTAACTTTGAAGATAAAGATGAGCTGGTTACAGAAAGATTTGGTGCCATTGTAATGGCTACTGGCTATGAATTATATAATTGGAAAAAGGATTTTGGAGAATATGGATATGGAAAATACCCTGATGTAATAGATGGCTTACAGTTTGAAAGGCTTGTAAACGCATCTGGCCCAACTATGGGCAAGATTAAAAGACCATCTGATGGAGAAACTCCTCAGGATATAGTCATGATAAAATGTGTTGGTTCAAGAAGCACGGAAAAAGGAAAAACTTATTGCTCCAAGATATGCTGTATGTATAGCGCAAAACATGCCACGCAAATAATGGAGAAAAATCCTGATGCTAACGTGTATATTTTCTATATGGATGTTAGGACACCTGGTAAACTGTATGATGAATTTTATATGAGGGCCAAAGAAAGTTACGGTGCCAACTATATTCGTGGACAGGTTTCTAAGATTTATCAAGAAGGCAAAAAGCTTATAGTAAAGGGAGAAGACACTTTACTTGGAAGACCTGTGGAAGTAAAAGCAGACATGGTTATTTTGGCTACGGCCGCCGCTGCTGTCAAGGATTCCGCAGCTATAGCTCAAAATGTTGGTTTTTCATATGATAAAGATGGTTTCTTTACAGAGGCCCATCCAAAGCTAAGACCCATAGAAACAAATACAGCTGGTGTTTTCCTAGCAGGAGCTTGTCAAGGACCAAAGGATATTCCAGAGACGGTATCCCAGGCAACTGCAGCTGCTGCAAAGGTAGGGGCACTATTTTCTAAAGATAAAATGGCGACAAACCCATTGATTAGCTCTGTTGATGAAAGTATCTGTTCAGGATGTGGATTGTGTATTCCTGTTTGCCCATACAAGGCAATTGAGTTAATCACAATTAAGGAGCGCGTTCATGGTGGAGAAATTGAGAGAAAAGTAGCAAATGTTAATGAGGGATTATGTCAGGGTTGTGGACCCTGTACTGTCGCTTGTCGTTCAGGTGCAATTAACCTGAAAGGATTTACAAATCAACAGATTTTAGCGGAGGTGGATGCCGCATGTCAATAGAACAAAAACAACAAGCAGAATGGACTCCGAAAATAGTAAGTTTTTGTTGTAATTGGTGTAGCTATGCAGGTGCTGATTTGGCTGGCACTAGTAGGTTCCAGTATCCTGCCAACTTGAGAATTATCAGGGTTCCATGCTCTGGTAGAGTTAACCCCCACATGGTAATTAGGGCTTTCCAAAAGGGAGCAGACGGGGTACTAGTGGCTGGTTGTCACCCAGGTGACTGTCATTATGCAACAGGCAACTATTATGCTAGAAGAAGGATGCTTGTCTTTAAAAGACTACTTGAATATGTGGGAATAGAACCAGAAAGATTTCAGGTGAGGTGGATTTCTGGATCTGAAGGGCAGAAATTTGCTGAAAATGCTATAAAGCTTTCTGAGGAAATCAAGGCTCTAGGACCTAACAGGAAGTTGAGGGATATCCGATGATGAACAAACTAACTGATAAAGCTAAAGAAGTTGCCAAGGAATTATTGGAGAAAAAAGAAGTTAATCTGGTACTAGGTTGGGAAAAGGGTACCTTTGAAGATAAAACTGCACCACTATTTATGAAAAAGCCAGAAGATGTAGAAAAGCTTATTATTAACGAGTTTTGTGTTAATAGCTTGAGTTCTTATATGCTCCATTATAAAACCCATAGTGGTAAAATTGCTTTATTTGTAAAGGGTTGTGATTCTAGGGGAATAGTTAGGCTTATCCAGGATAAACAGTTTACTAGAGATAAGGTTTATCTTATTGGGGTTCCCTGTAGTGGAATGAAGGAATTAAATGAAAATGGTGAGTTGGTTGACTCTGCCAAGTGTGATGGTTGTACACATCCCAACCCGATTGTTTATGATGTTATGATAGGTGAAGAGGTTCAACCAAAAAATCCTGAGGATAGATATAAGGTATTACAGGAGGACCTAGAAAAAGCTATTGGTGACAGATGGGACTCATGGACCAAGGAATATGATAAATGCATCAGATGCTATGCTTGTCAAAGAATCTGTCCTGCGTGTAATTGTCGTCAATGTATCTTTGTTGATCAGTCCCAGCAATGGATTGAAAGAAGGGTTGATGAAACAGAAAATGCAACCTACTCACTAATCAGAGCATATCATATTGCTGGGCGATGTGTTGAGTGTGGAGAATGTGAGAGAGTTTGTCCTGTTGGACTTCCGATTATGAAATTAAACAAGAGAATTGCAAAGGATATTGAGGACCTATTTGGGTCATATGAAGCAGGGGTTGAGTTAGATCAGAAGTCGCCTCTGGGAGACTTTAAATATGAAGATCCAGAAGAGTTTATGTAAAGGGGGTGTCTGGACATGAAATCAATCAACAAGCAGAAGCTGGCGGATGTTTTAAATGAGTGGAGCAAAAGTCACGCTGTGATGGCTCCAATAGAAGAAGGTAATATCACTTCTTTTATAAAGTGGGAAGAAGGAAAGGTTGTAAAATTGGATAAAAATTCCGATATTCCTGTAAAAAGTGTTTTCTTTCCCCAGACTGAGGAGCTTTATGAATACAAAGTGGAAAAAGACAACATGGAGATTATTGAGGCTACACCTATAAATGAAGAACTAGTAGTTTTTGGTATTAGACCTTGTGATTTGAAGAGTTTGGAAATGCTTGATGACTTGTTTTTAACTAGGGGTTATATTGATCCATATTACAAGGCGAAAAAGGATAACGCGGTGATAGTTTCATACCTTTGCGGCAAACCTTGTAGGACTTGTTTTTGTGAATCAATGGGTATCGATTATCAAAAGGCTGAAGGTGCAGATATTGCAATGTACCAAGACGGGGAAAACTTTGGCTTTGTTGCCCAAACACAAAAAGGCGAAGCCCTTCTTGAGACAATTGCTTCATTAACTGAGGAAAATGATATTAAGTTGCCAGAGAAACAGGAATTTATTCTCAAGGCTGATACTGAGGGACTTGCAGATAAACTTGCAGCAATGTTTGAGCACCCTATCTGGGATAGTGCTTATGAAAAATGTATTGGCTGTGGAGCATGCACCTACCTGTGTCCAACCTGCCACTGCTTTGATATTAACAGTCACAGCAGATCTTGTGGAACGGGATTCAAGACACGTTGTTGGGATTCATGTATGTTTCCTGACTATACATTAATGGCTGGTGGTCATAATCCTAGGCCTACTAGAAAAGAAAGATTTAGGAATAGATTTTTGCACAAGCTGCAGCAATTTCCCGAAAGATATGGAAAAATTGCTTGTGTGGGCTGTGGACGCTGTATTAGCAAATGTCCGGTAAACGTAGATATTACAGATATAATCTCCCAATTGAAGGAGGTGGATATAAATGATCAACAAGACATGGACAGAGTCGGTTAATCCATTATATCCAATAGTTTGTGAGGTAACTAAAATAATTGATGAAACTCCTGATGTAAAGACATTTCATGTAACGTCTGCAAATGGCAAACCATTTGCACCAATGCCAGGACAACTTGGTATGTTATCAATGTTAAATGTTGGGGAGGCAATGTTTTCAGTCACTTCCCAGGGTGAGGGCCACCTTGAATTTGCCATTAAAAGGGTTGGTATGCTAACAGATGCCCTTCACGAAATTGAAGTTGGTCAAAAACTAGCAGTTAGGGGACCCTATGGTAATGGTTTTCCTATTGACATGATGAAAGGAAAAGATCTCCTATTTATCGGGGGTGGGATAGGGTTGGCACCTTTACGTTCACTCATTAATTACTGTGTGGATAATAGGGATGATTTTGGAAAGCTTCATGTAGTATATGGTGCACGTACGCCTGCGGATTTGTGTTTTAAAGATGATCTGTTTGAGTATTGGCCTAAACAAAGGGATTTTCAAGTTGACGTAACAGTTGATAAGGGTGATGATGAATGGAAAGGAAATGTTGGTTTTGTTCCTGCATTTTTGGAAAAACTAAATCCATCACCTGAAGGAAAGATTAATATTACCTGTGGCCCTCCAATCATGATCAAGTTTGTGCTTCAGTCTCTTGCAAAAATGGGTTATAATGATGAAGACATTGTAACTACATTAGAAATGAGAATGAAGTGTGGGGTAGGAAAATGTGGTCGTTGTAATATAGGTAGCTGCTATGTATGTCTTGACGGGCCTGTATTTACCCTGGCACAAATGAATAAAATGCCTAACGAGTATTAAAAGTCCAATCTGAACGGTCTCTTTAAGGGGCCGTTTATTTGTACTTTAGAAATTTGGTATAATTTCGCTCACCCGGTAAATTGAATTTTAGCAATTCTAAGGTTTATTCCGGCAAAAAGCCTATGCTTTGCAAACTCGCTTCGCTCAAACAAGCAAATCATAACGTCTTTTTTGTCTCCATAAACCAACAATTGCAAAAAATTCAATTAATGGTTCGCTCCATTATACCATTTTCTTATATGTGTATTTATAGGGTAGAAGGGAGGCAGCACATTGACTGTAGATTACCACATCCATGCTGTTGGTCACGGGGATAGAAAACATACCAAAAATGAAATAAAACCATTTATTGAAAAAGCAGTTGAATTAGGTTTGATGGAGATAGGCTTTGCTGATCATGATTGGCATTTAAGTGATATAGATATGGATAATTATAAAGAGCTGCGCAGAGAATATTCCAATATTAAAATCAGAGTAGGCTTGGAATTTGAGTATTTTCCCGATCAGGTTGAAAAAATAAGGCAGGTAATCCACAGTAACAATTTTGATTATACCATAGGGTCAGTACATTTTTTGGGAAACTGGAATTTTGATCATCTAGATTATATTAAGGAGTACGAAAACTGGACTACAGAAAATTTTTATATTAAATATTATGAAACCTTACTTGGTTGTATTGAAACTGGCTTATTTAATATTGCTGGACATTTAGATTTGGTGAAAATATTTAATTATAGGATAGATGCCCAAAAGGCTTTAAAGCTTGCAAATCCCGTTTTAGATGAAATAAAGAATCAAGAAATGGTTATGGAAATAAACACAGCAGGTCTCTATAAGCCTGTAAAGGAGTTCTATCCATCTCTAGATATTATTAAATTAGCTGTAGAGAAAAACATACCTTTAACCATATCCTCAGATGCACACAGATTTGAGGATGTGGGTAGAAATAATGACATGATTAGGAGGATTCTAAAAGATTTAGGAGTTAAATGGATTGCCGGATTTAATAAAGGCATAATGCATGAACTTCCTATCTAATCAATTCTTAATATTTCCCCCACCAATAGCATAGAATGTATCATTTCAATACATTAGTTCTGAGGTGGGGATTTATGTTTCAGAATTTTGGAATACTCATATTTAGTCTGGGGATTATTTTGTTGGGAGCACAAGTTTTTACTAATGGAATAGAATGGCTGGGAAAGAGACTGAAGCTTGCTGAAGGTGCTGTAGGTAGTGTTTTAGCAGCTGTAGGTACAGCATTGCCAGAAACAATGATACCAATAATTGCAATTTTTTATGGTGCAGAAGAGATAGGCAAGGAAATAGGGATAGGAGCTATTCTAGGAGCACCTTTCATGTTGTCTACCTTGGCTCTTTTCATGGCTGGGGCGGCAGGACTGGTTTATAAGAGAAAGAGAGTTCATTTTCCCCGCATGAATATTAATCCTAGTATACTAGAACGAGATCTAAGTTTTTTTGTAATCCTTTATACCGTAGCTCTACTTGCAGCCTTCATACCTAATCATACAGTCAAGATGACAATAGCAGGTGTTTTAGTTGTTATGTATTTTATATATGTATTTATTACAATAAGTAGTGGTGCGCCTCTAGGAAACTCACATAACATTAATCCTTGCTTTTTTGATAGGAAATGTCCTAATAACCCTTCCTTAATCAATATCTTGTTACAGGTGTTTGTAGCATTATGTTTAATAATTATAGGCGCAAAATTTTTTGTTAATGAAATTGAAAAGCTGTCACTTCTTTTCGGTATGCCGGGCTTCGTGTTAGCGTTAATAATTGCACCTATAGCTACGGAACTTCCTGAAAAGTTTAACAGTATTATTTGGATTTCGCAGGGTAAAGATACTTTAGCAATGGGTAATATTACAGGAGCCATGGTTTTCCAAAGTTCATTAATACCCGCCTTAGGTATTACTCTGACGCCATGGAACTTAAGCATCAAAGCAGTAATAAGTGTTGTTCTGGCATTAACATCCGCATTACTCTTGTTGTATCATCTAAAGAAAAAAGGCTACATTACAGTTTACATGCTAATGTTTAATGGGATTTTTTACTTTATTTTTCTCTACTTGGTTGTAAACAGAGTATTTTTTTAAAATCATAGTATCTTGTATAAGTTTCCATATATGAAAGCATAATATTATGGAAGATTGATTATGGAGGTACAACAACCATGTATGAAGAAAGATTAAAAAGTTTAGGAATTATAATTCCTAAACCACCTAAACCTGTGGCAGCTTATATTCCTGCAGTAAAAATCGGGAATATGGTTTACACTTCAGGACAACTACCAATTGTAGATGGGGTTTTGAAATATAGGGGGAAGGTTGGTACTAACTTAACTGAAGAAGAGGCCTATGAGGCTGCTAAGATATGCTGTTTGAATTGTTTGAGTGTTATAAAAGGACAAGTGGATACCCTAGATGATATAGAACGAATAGTAAAGATTACAGGCTATGTCAATAGCTCTTCTGGCTTTATCCAACAGTCAAAGGTTATAAATGGAGCTTCGGATTTATTGGGTGAAATATTTGATGAATCTGGAGAACATGCAAGAGTCGCCATTGGTGTATGTGAACTTCCAATCGATGCTCCTGTTGAAGTGGAAATGCTCGTACAATTGAAAGAATAATTATAGCTTACATGTTGTAGTAAAAAAGACTAAGTAACTCTATAAAAAAACTTTTGGAGTTACTTTTTTTATTTACCTGGAGGATTTTCTAAATGACATCAAGAATATCATAATTTAGACATGGTAGAATGAGTTTTTAAATGTATTTTACAAGGAGGTAGCACATTGGAATGTTAGCATATGATAAAGCGCATGAATTAGCAAAATTACTTTCACAGTCAGATGAATATAAAGTGTTTATAAAAGCTAAGTTTACTTTAGAACAAGACCAAGAGAATGTGCAAATGCTTCAGGACTTTAGGAGAAAGCAGTTAGAGATTCAAATGGCACAAATTTCTGGAGAAGAAATTGATGAAGAATATATTAAACAAACTGAAAGGCTATATGAACTTCTTAGTATGAACTCCAGGATTAATGACTATCTAAATGCAGAATACAGATTATCCAGAATGATGAGTGATATTCAAAAAATCATTGGTGATGCGGTAAGCGAATGGTTTTCTCTAGAACAGATAAATAAAAATGTGAATTAATTGACATTTAGAAATCAGCTTTATATACTAATAGTACTTATTATTAAGAGTAGGTGAGGTTACATTATAGTTGCAGGAAAGAGAAAGACAAAACAAAAAAAAATAATACTCGAGGTAATACGTAGTACTAATAGTCATCCTACAGCTGACTGGATATATGAGCAGGCAAAAAGGGAATTACCTGATATAAGCCTAGGTACAATATATCGTAATTTGAAGCTTTTAAAGGATATGGGAGAAATAATGGAATTAAGTTATGGTAGTACGTACAGTAGATATGATGGAGTAGCAGATAACCATTATCATTTTGTTTGCAAAAAGTGTGGAAAGGTTATAGATCTAGAGTTGAACTTTAATATTTCCAAGAATGATGTAGAGAATGCGCTGAATGTCGATGTTGAATCCCACAGACTGGAGTTCTATGGAATTTGCTCTTATTGTAAGTGAACTCGATCAGCCAAAGCTGAACATCGGGGGATCAGATGGATACTCTACTCCACCTGATTTAAAGCCCACTTATAGCCATATTGGGGACATTCCTGGTTCTACTCACAGGTGTGTCTCCTTTCCTTAAGAGAAGTGGGGGTCTTAACCCATATAGAATATCTTGGATAAAGAATAATAGTGTATTAAATAAACCTTGCTTAGGTAATGCTATATATAAAACATACAGTAATTTCACATTTTAAGCGAGGGTTGAAGATGGCTAAAATAACTGAAATATCGAGTTGTCAAAAATGTGGGAGAACATATAGAAAAAATAAACTCAATACTGTACAGGAATTATGGATTACCAAGTCATTGTGCAGAGATTGTTATGCAAAATTTCAAAGGTCTCAATGGGGGTACTGGTAAAAGCCAAGAGGATTTCTGTAATACTTTAAAGGGCGGATTATCGCCTTTTTTTTACTATCAGAAGTATAAGTTCAAACAAGGTAGATAGTATTCACAAAGACTAAGGCTTCCACCTGCGTCTAAGGACTTGGCGCACTATAGTACTGGTATTTCTACGCATTGCAAAAGACACAATGCTAGAACTACTGGCGGAAGCCAAGTTTTGTTTTAAGTTTAAGGACAGAATTGAGAGCAATACAGACTGGAAGTTTTACCTGTGCGCATCTACCATCCGTAAATTCATAACGGATGTTAAATTCCTGATTGGTTCAGCTAACTATCAGTATAAATCCACTGATAGAAGTTTCACTTTATGTTATAATAGGTGATATATTGATAAAAACATGGGGGGGCACTACATGGAATTGAATTTGATTAATCTTAGGAGGGCCATGGAGGCAGAAGGTTATATAACTGACGGCAACCTGGTTCTATCTGTATTTATAGCTCTCAAGCTTGAAAAGCCTCTACTTGTTACTGGAGCCCCGGGGGTTGGAAAGACTGAGCTTGCTAAAGTGTTGGCAAGTGTTTTTGATACGGATTTAATTAGACTTCAATGTTACGAAGGTCTTGATGAGCAGAAAGCACTCTATGAATGGAACTATCAAAAACAGCTTTTACAAATACAAATATCAAGAAATGATTCAGGAGAATGTACTATAAACCAGGACTTATTTTCTAAAGATTTCTTGCTTGAAAGACCTCTTCTAAAAGCCATAAGCTTACCAAGAAAGACTGTTCTGCTCATTGATGAAATAGATAAAACTGATGAAGAATTTGAAGCATTTCTTTTTGAATTATTATCCGATTTCCAGGTATCCATACCTGAGCTTGGAACTATCAAAGCTGAGCATAAACCTATAGTAGTTCTTACAAGTAATGCTGAAAGAGAGCTGTCAGATGGATTAAAAAGAAGATGTGTGTTTCTACACATTGATTTTCCATCTATTGATAAGGAGTTTTCTATAATTAAAGCAAAAGTACCAGGAATAACTGATAAATTAGCGCTCCAAGTTTCAAGTACTGTTTATGCAATTAGGACACAGTTCGAGGCTAAAAAACTACCCTCTATATCGGAGACCCTCGATTGGGCAAATACTTTAAAATTATTGAATAGTGAAGAGGTTACCGAGGATACCATGGATAAAACCCTTAATATATTGTTTAAAGACCAGGAAGACATAGTAAATTTCAAGGAGAAGATTGGAACAGAAAAAATCCTGCATACGTCTAAATAATAAGGATGATTCAGATGCTTGTACAGAATTTATATAAATTTTTACTATTGCTTCGAAAAATGGGACTTAAAATCAGCTATTCAGAAATGGAAGATTTTTTTCGATCCATTGAATACATCAATATAGGAGATAAAAATGAATTGATGTGGCTTATGCAGGCTACAGTAGTTAAAAAGGAGCAGGATATTCTTATTTTCAAAATGGCATTTAAAAGCTTTTTTGCAAATCTAGAAGAAATGGAAGAAATGTCAGATAGATGGCAGAACTTCCAAAACATTCAGGAGAAGTCCAAACAAAAGGCAGAGGAAGATCTGGTATATAATGAAACTCCCATTAACATTTCTGAGGAGGATAAGGTTTTTTACGCCAAACTTGCTAGAGAACAACAAGATAAAATAAAAAAATTCTTAGAAGAAAGTACCCATGGGAAACACATGAATCCAGAGAAGTTTAGGCCTGTTATTGAGGATTTAGTAAAGAGTCATCTAAAATACTGGAGAAAACAAATCCAAACTAATACTATGGAAGTGGAGTTTACTGGGGACCCTGAGATTGACCAATATTTATATAATACTCATATGCAACTTATGGAACAAGGGTATGTTCCTGGTAAGGACTTAAAGGATTTAAATGCCCAGGAATTAGAAGAAGCTAAGCGTCTATTAAAAAAACTTGCGAAAAGATTTGCTACTAAAATATCTAGGAGATATTCACTATCTAGAAAGGCTAAACTTATTGATATTAGGAAAACGATCAGAAGCAATATTGGGTTTGGTGGTGTACCGTTACATTTAAAATATCGTAAAAGGAGAATCCAAAAGCCATCCATTCTACTGATTGTGGACGTCTCTGGATCAATGATAAGGTATTCTGCTTTTATTATTCAATTTTTACATTATTTAGCAGAGGCAGTAAAGAAAATAGATACATTCATTTTTTCAGAAAAAATTGAAAAGCTTTCATTAAAGCAAATAAAGAACTCTGATTTGACAGAATTAGAAGGAATAATTGAGAAAAGTCCTATCTGGGGTGAAGGTACAGATATACATTTTGCTTTAAAATCAATTCAAGGTAACTACAATCATCTTCTTACACAAAAAACTGTAGTTATTATTGTAAGTGATACTAAAACCATCAAGATAACAGATACAACAGCTGAATTGATCAAAATATCTAATAGGGCAAGAAAGATCTTATGGCTCAATCCGATGCCTGTCAATCAGTGGGAAAATCATACATCAGTAAAACTATTTCAGGACTATACTCAGATGTTTCCATGCAATACTTTAAAGCATTTGGAAAGGTTAATTAACACACAAATTATTTAGATATTTCACCAGTAATTAGATATTGACAGGAGACAGTCTGTGTAATAAGCTTAATTGTGTAGTTTTCGTGGAGACTATAGGAGGCGATTGAATATGATGAGGAAACTAAGAAATGTAAAGAAAATGAGAGGACCAATGATTGTCCTAGTAATTATGTTATCTATAGGTCTTGTTGGATCATTTACATTAATGGGTGGTTTAGGGGGACAACAACTTCCTGATGCTTCTGCTGATCCAAACCTTTCACCGGAAGAACAAATGGCCTTTTTTGAAGGATTATTAGAGGAGTATAATGCCAAATTAACCGAAGATCCTGATGATCAGGAGGCTATAGGTGCGTTAGCAGAGATACACTGGAACTTAGCAGGTTTATATGAAGATCAAGAAAAGCAAAAAGAAGAAATGAATAATTCTCTTGGTTTTTATCAGAGATTAGTTGAACTGAACTCCGATAACGTCAACTTAATTACTCAGACTGCTGTAGTAGCACATAGTGCAGGCAATGATGAATTAGCTCGCGAGCATTTTAACAAGGCTTTAGAATTAGATGAAAACAATGTTAATGCTCTTGCAAACTATGGTGTCTACTTGATGAATAGTGAAGGGGATTTCGATGGTGCATTAACCCAATTCGGAAAGGCACTTGAACAAGACATTAATGATGAAGCCAAGGAGCAGTTAGAGACTTTTGTAACCTTTGCAAATCAAATGATTGAAGCACTTGAAGAAGATAGTGATACTGAAGCTGATACTGAAGCTGATACTGAAGCTGATACTGAAGCTGAAGAAGAATCAAACTAAACGCACCTATTCGGTGCGTTTGTTCTTTAAAAAGGAGGATATCGACTATGTTGTCTAGTGATGAAAGACTTAGGTACAAAAGGCAATTAATAATGCATGATGTTGGAGAAGAAGGACAGTTGAAACTTAGAAAAACCAAGGTTCTAGTTATTGGAGCAGGTGGACTAGGTTCTCCAGTCCTTTTTTATCTAACAGCCATGGGAATAGGCACTATTGGCATAGTAGATTCGGATAATGTAGATTTATCAAATCTACAGAGACAAATCCTTCATGATACTAATAAAATAGGTGTAAACAAAGTAAAATCTGCAAAAGAATCGCTAGAAAGGCTAAATCCTCACATCAACTTAGTTGAATATCCTTTTAGGATTACTAAGAATAATTGTGTACCGTTGATTTCAGATTATGATATAATTGTTACTGCTTTGGATAATCTAACCACTAGATACTTAGTAAACGAAACCTGTGTTAGTTTACGGAAACCTCTTGTTGAAGCTGGAGTTGCTGGGTGGGAAGGGTTAGCTACTACCATTATCCCAGGCAAATCTCCCTGCTATAGATGTATTTTCCCCACTATGCCTGAGGAAAATGAAGGAGAGATTGGTTTAATAGGTTGTTTGCCAGGTGTTTTGGGCACAATCCAGGCAATGGAAGTGGTCAAATTAGTACTCAAATTAGGCAACACGCTTACTAATCGCCTCCTTGTTTTTGATGGACTAGAACTTACATTTAGTGAATTTAAGATGGAACGAAATATGAATTGTCCTGTATGCGGAAATATATAACGAAGGAGATTAATAATGACCTTAGAAATTAAGGGCTTTGAGGCAACGGCAATAGGGAGTCTACCTTTTAACAATACTACAAGAGCCTTACAGTTGATTAAGGACACCATACCCTTAATTCCCCATTGGCCCCAACTGCCAAATAGGGGTGTTCAAGAACACTTTGTTTTTCAAAATCTTGACTTTTTAGTTCAGTTGGGATTATTAAATATTAATGATGATAAAGTTATGATGGACTATGAAAGCCCTAATTGGGTGAAAAATCAAGTTAGTTTCTATGAATTGTATTTTCAAATAGAAAGTGGAAATATGAATGTTCTTGAGGATATAAAAATGCCTATAAACGCTGCGCCAGGATTTTATGATTTTCTGGATTGGATAGATAAAGGGAATTTTACTGATTCAATTGCTTACAAAGGACAGATTGCTGGTCCTTTAAGTGTTGGTTTATTTCTAAAGGATCATAAAAAGAAATTGGTATACTATACTGATCAAACCCGTGATATAATCGTAAAAGCAATTATGATAAATGCAATGTGGCAGGCATATGAACTTAGAAAAAGAGGCAAACAGACAATTATTTTTGTTGATGATCCAGCAGTTGGTGCTTATGGAACATCCAACTATTTGACCTTAAATAGACAAGGTATAGTGGATGATTTAGCTTCAATAGTAGACGGTGTTCACAAAATGGGAGCAATAGTAGGAGCGCATTCGTGTTGCAATATAGATTGGACAATATTTATGGATGCAGGTTTTGATATTATAAACTTTGATACTGGTTACTTTCAGTCTCTGGCTGTTTATAAAGATGAGTTGATATCATTTGTAGATAAAGGTGGAATTCTTGCATGGGGTGTTGTTCCTACGTATAATTTATCCCAGCAAGAAAATGTGAAAAACTTGCAGAATGAGTTTGAGGGTCAAATTGACCAGTTATTAAGAAAAGGATTAAATGAAAGTAAACTTAAAAAGCAAATCCTTTTAAGCCCTGCATGTGGAACTGGTATACTAACAGATGAACAGGCAGAAAAAATTTATCAGTTGGTTGCTGAATTGGCAGAGATTTATAATAAGTACTAGTAAGGTGATATTACTATGGGAGAATTAATTATAGAAATGTTAAAAGACTTTCCTCTAGAAGCACAGGTAATGATATTATCTGCCGTGCCAGTAACTGAATTGAGGGCTACCATTCCCATTGCAATAGGTATGAATATGGACCCTATTGCAGCTTTGATGTATGCTCTTATGGGCAATTTTATTCCCATTATACCGCTACTATTATGGTTACCCCATGTCATTAAAGTAATGGAGAGATATTCTTATTCTAGAAGATTTGTTAAATGGGTTCTGTCAAGAACAAGAACTAAAAGTAAAAAACTGCAAAAATATGAAGCGTTAGGTTTAATGCTACTTGTATCTGTGCCTTTGCCACTTACTGGAGTCTGGACAGGTAGTATTGCAGCTTTTCTTTTTGGGATACCATTTAGATTAGCATTTCCGGCAATTACTATTGGAATGTTTATAGCTGGAATTTTAGTAACATTGGCTACGTTGGGGATCTATACATTAATAGGCTACGTGGGAATTCCATTGGTTGTGATGATTATTGCTATGCTTTTCATAGTATTCTATCTATATAAAAGAGGATAAACAGGTTTCTAGAACTCAGGTGGAGTTTTGACTCCATCTGAGTTCTAGAAACCGTTATCCAGGGACGTAGCGCCACTTATCTCCCACTTGCGACCGTAGTTCTAGCATTGAGATTTTTGCAATGCGTAGAAATACTAGTGCAAGGCTAGAAGATAGGAGTCTTGGAGTGAAACTTGTCAACTTGTTGACATAGCTGAACCCATGCAAGGCTAGTGGCGATAGTCATCGGATAAAATTCAAATAATTCATCCCTCCTTATGAAATACTAGATTTGGAGGTGTTTTATTTATGATTAGAAACAAGGCCCTAAAAAGGTATAACCAGTTCACCCCAGTCGCAGGTATAGGTAGTAGAAATAATGATAGAAAAGGTATTGTTGCAACAGATTTGAAAAAGTTTAATGCTGTGGATTTTTACTTTGAAACTGAAGCTGATTGAAGTAAGATCTTAATTCAGGGGGAGATTCTACTCCCGCTGAATTTTAGAGCTACGAATGAATGGCTTAGTTGGCGTTGTACTCCCACTTGTATTACGCCAGTAGTTCTAGCATTGCGCATTTTGCAATGCGTAGAAATACCAGTCCTTTATGGACGCCAAGTTAGTCAGTTAAAATGTAATTTACATTTTTTAGACACCTTTAAAGTCTACCAAGGTGTCTTTTTTTATCCTGATTCTTGCCTCTTGCTTCTTAGGTCTTTGCTTTATCCTGCCTTTTACATGTGACTTTAGTCCTATTTTAAAAAAAAATTAAATAAAGAATATACAAAAGAAGGAATTTATGGGATGAAGGGAGAATAGGTGGATTAAAGTGGATGTATGTGGGGCGAAATACCCACAAAGTGGGGTGAGCAAGTATGTTTATGGGAGAGTATCAACATTCTCTTGATCCAAAGAGCAGATTAATAGTCCCATCCAAGTTCCGTGATGGATTAGGACAAAACTTTGTTATTACAAAGGGTTTGGATAACTGCTTGTTTGTTTATCCCATGGATGAGTGGCTAGTAATAGAAAAAAAGCTAAAGAACTTACCTTTTACTAAAGCTGATGCTAGGGCTTTTGTTAGATTCTTTTTCTCAGGAGCCAATGAGTGTGAGCTTGATAAGCAAGGAAGAATACTTTTGCCATCTAATTTGAGAGAATATGCAAAACTTGATAAGGATGTTGTGATAATAGGAGTTTCTTCAAGAATAGAGATTTGGTCCAGAGAAGTTTGGGAAAGCTACAGTCAGAGTGAAGAAATGGATTATGAAGGAATTGCAGAAAAACTTCAGGATATAGACATTAATATATAGGAGGGCAAGAAAACATTGAAATTTTATCATCAGCCAGTTTTGTTGGATGAAGTCATTGAAGGACTAGGCATTAAGGCTGATTGGGATCTAGTTGATGGTACAGTAGGTGGTGGTGGGCATAGCTATCACATGCTAAGAAAAGCTTCACCAAATGGTGTGTTAATGGGAATTGACAGAGATACTCAAGCACTAGAAGCAGCTAGAGATAAGCTAAAAGAATACGGACAAAGGGTTACACTAGTCCATGATAACTATAAAAACATAAAAAGAATTTTCTATATTAATGGTTGGACTAAGGTTAATGGAGCTCTAATAGACCTTGGTGTTTCCTCATTTCAAATTGATAATAAGTTTAGAGGATTTTCTTACATGCAAGACGGCCCCCTTGATATGCGGATGAATGAACAGGACGCAACTACAGCTAAGGAGCTTGTCAATACACTAAGCAAGGAAGAACTAGCTAATATGATTAAGAAATATGGTGAAGACAGATGGGCTGTAAGAATTGCAGATTTCATTGTTAAATATAGACAACTTAAAGAGATTGAAACTACAAGAGATTTAGTAACCATAATTGACAAAGCTATACCAAAAAAGGTTAGAGAGCAAAATTCACACCCGGCCAAAAGAACATTTCAAGCTTTACGAATTGCTATAAATAAGGAAATTGAAGGTCTCGAAAAGGCAATAGATGATTTTGTAGAAATTTTACATCCGGGTGGTAGATTAGCAATAATATCTTTTCATTCGTTGGAAGACCGTATAGTAAAAAATACATTTAGAGATTTGGCATCAACATGTATTTGTCCACCAAAATTGCCAATATGCATTTGTGATAAGAAAGCCAAAGTTAAAATAATTAATAAAAAATCTATAACTGCCTCTACAGAGGAATTGGAAAATAACTCTAGAGCCAAGAGTGCCAGGTTAAGAATAGTGGAAAGACTATAATCAGGCATAAAAGATGGAGAGGGTGAATAGTTTGTTAGTAGCTCCTAAGATAAAAGAGTATAATACTACCGAAGTTTTAAAGGTAAATAAAGAAAATAGTGAACCTAAAAAGGCTAAACTTATCAAGACTTCTACAAAAGTAAAACTTTTTATGTGTTCATTAACTTTAGTATCTTTTATTTTGGGGTTAGCACTTACAGGTTTAGCTGGCCAAGTTGGTGTAAAGGGTCAGGAATTAAATAAAGTTAAAGATGAATTACATTCTATGCAAATATCTAATGAACGGTTACAATTAGAAAAGAATAAATTGCTTGCTCTAGAAAATATTGAACTAATAGCTGTGGCTGAATTGGGAATGGAGAAACCGCAGTTTGAAAACTTGAAAATGGTTAGTGCTGAAGAAGTTTCTACAGCAGACACCCTTCTTGCATTACATAACCCATCGGGAAATGAATATATCGAAGCAGCAGACAATAATGCTTCTTTTTCCATTATGACTGCAATAGCAAATGTTTTTAGTGAATGGGCTGTTACAGGCAAGCATTAGTTTCAACACATTAGTCTGCTAACTATCTGACTAATTCACCTTCCGGATACAGCAACTAACTATCAGTAATATACTTTGCGGGCAATTATTTATCCGATGACTAACTACCACTAGCCTTGCATGGGTTCAGCTATGTCAACAAGTTGACAAGTTTCACTCCAAGACTCCCACCTCTTGCTCTGCACTGGTATTTCTACGCATTGCAAAAATCACAATGCTAGAACTACTGGCGGCTCTGCACTAGTATTTCTACGCATTGCTAAAACACAATGCTAGAACTACGGTAGTAGGTGGGAGATAACTGGTACTAAGCCCCTGGATAACGGTTTTCCCTAAAGGATTAGCTCAGCTAAGCCAAACAATTTGGCAAGTTTCGCTCTATAATATTCAGATGGAGTCATTCAGTAAAACTTAGTTCAGGTGACTTTCCCTGAACTATAGCTGAACTATAGCTGAACTAATCCTGTGGGAACTCCACCTGAATAAAGAATCCTGTTTATAGGCCAACCCCTACTGATAGGAGTTTCACTTTATTATGAGTAAAATGGAGGGGAGAAGATAAATGACAGGAAATGTAGTTATGAAAAAGAGAATTGCAAAGGTGTTTTTACTTTTCTTTGCAGCTTTCTTTTTTTTAAGCTTTAGACTTGTCTGGATTCAATTTGTCAGGGGAGATGAGTTACAACTACAGGCCCTCGATAATCGTTTGCGAGAGGTGCCTGTGGAGCCAAAAAGAGGAACTATTTTTGATAGAAATATGAGAGAATTGGCCATCAGCGTAAGCGCTGATTATATTTATGCTATTCCTCCCCAAGTCAATAGAAGTGGAAAAGCCCAAGAAATTGCAGAAGAACTATCAAAAATCTTGGATATACCTGTTGAAAATGTATATAATCGTATAACAAAAAATGGCTCCTGGTTTGAATACGTTGTTCGTAAAGTAGATTATGATAAAGCTACTGCTATAAGGGAGTTGAATTTGCCAGGTATCAATGTAGCTGAGGAAAGCCAGAGATTTTATCCAAATGATCACTTGGCAGCTCATGTTTTAGGCTTTGCTGGTATTGATAATCAGGGTCTAGAAGGAATTGAAGTAATTTATGATGAGGAGTTAAATGGAAAAAGAGGTGCTATTGTAGTAGAATATGATGCAGCTGGAAGAGAGATACCCCATGCTATGCATCAATATATTCCTCCAGAGGATGGAAATAGTCTGGTTCTCACAATTGATGAGACAATCCAATTCATTGCAGAGAGAGAATTAGATACTTTAATGGCCAGCACTAGCAATCCCAAAAGTGCTACTATAATAGTAATGGACCCTCAATCAGGAGAGATTCTAGCTCTTGCAAGCAGACCTACCTATGATCCAAACAATTATAGTCAATATCCACAGGAAAACTGGAGAAATATTGCCGTATCCAACAGCTATGAACCAGGATCTACTTTCAAGGTGGTTACAACCTCAGCTGTCTTAGAGGAAGGGCTGGTTGGGGAAAATGAAAAATTTGTTTGTACAGGATCAATTAGGGTTGGTGGTGAAACCATTAAGTGCTGGCGGTATTATAATCCCCACGGAAGCCAGACTTTTTCAGTAGGCGTTCAGAATTCTTGTAACCCTACATTTATTACTTTAGGACTAAGATTAGAGGATAAGCAGAAAGGTAATTTTTATAATTATATAAGAGATTTTGGTTTTGGCAGTATAACTGGACTTGATTTGCCTGGTGAAGCTAGTGGCATTATGATACAAGAAGAGAACCTTAAGCAGGTAAATATAGCTACTATTTCTATTGGCCAGGGTATAGCTGTTACTCCAGTTCAGTTAGCATCAGCTATGTCGGCCATTGCTAATAATGGTACTTTATTAAAACCTCATCTTGTACGAGAAATTAGAGATAAAGACGGAAACCTTGTTAAAGCTATAGAGCCGGAAGTTGTTAAACAGGTAATATCAAAGGAAACAGCCCAAGAAACCTTAGGAATCCTTGAAGAGGTTGTTAGCGAAGGTACTGGGAGAAATGGATATATTGAAGGATACCGAGTGGGCGGAAAAACTGGTACAGCTCAAAAAGCAGGAGCAGGTGGTTATTTACAGGGGAGATATGTCGCATCCTTTCTTGGAGTGGCTCCTGTAGATGATCCCAAACTAGTTGCTTTAGTTGTAATTGATGAACCTCAAGGTTATCCATATTATGGGGGTACTGTAGCTGCTCCAATTTTTAAAAGGGTAGTGGAAGACAGTTTGCACTATTTAGGTGTTGCCCCTCAATACAACCCCGATGAAAAGGAACAAACTGAGAATCAACAGATTTCTTTGCCAGACTTGACAGGATTAAGTATTGATAAGGCAGAGCAAGCTTTAAGAAGTCTTGGATTAATAGCTGATTTTAGAGGTAATGGAACAATAATAAAGGATCAAAATCCTGCAGCCATGGCCAAGGTAACACCAGGGACTACTATAATCCTCCAATTAGAAGAAGGCGAAGCGACGGAAATGCTAAAAGTGCCCGACATATCTGGCTATCGAGTATACCAGGCAGCTAATGTTCTAGAAGCTATGGGACTTAAATTGGTCCCGGAAGGTAGTGGGTCGGCAATTGAGCAGAATCCAAAACCAAATTCAAATTTAGAACCAGGAAGTGAAGTTAATGTGATTTTTCAGGAGTAACTGTAATAGGTTAAAATATTTACTTTTGGGTTAATTTAGTAATATAGAAAGTTATAGGGGGATGATTTTAGTGAATTTGCATGATATATTAAAACCATTAAACTTCTACGAAACATCTAAACCTATAGATGAAATAGAAATACATGGTCTAAAATATGATTCTCGGCAGGTTATAACAGGAGATCTATTTTTCTGTGTTCCCGGGTTCAAGACAGATGGACATTTATATGCTGATAAGGCTGTTAAATGTGGGGCAGCAGCACTTGTGGTGGAAAGATATTTAGAAGGTTTAAATGTACCTCAAATAAAGGTCAAGAATGCTAGGGATGCCATGTCGTTAATGGCAACCCTCTTTTATGATTATCCATCAAATAAATTTGGCTTAATTGGGGTTACTGGAACAAATGGCAAGACTACTACAACCTATCTTATTAAATCAATTCTTGAAGCAAGTCACAGGGTAGGAATAATCGGTACCATTGGTAATATGATTGGTGACCAAACTCTCCCGGCTAGTAGAACAACTCCTGAAGCAGTAGATTTGCAATATATGTTTTCGCAGATGCTTAAAGAAAATGCTTCATATGGTGTTATGGAGGTATCCTCTCATGCATTGGACTTAAAGAGGGTACATGGAAGCTCCTTTGATGTGGGAGTATATACAAACCTTTCACAAGACCATCTGGATTTTCATGAAAGCCTTGATGCTTACAAAGAATCAAAGGGTGCCCTTTTTGAAATGATAGGCAACTATAAAAAAAGAAGACCCCAATATGCAGTAATAAATAGAGATGACAATTATTATGAGTATTTTAGAAACAAGGCACGTGTTCCTGTGTATACATATGGTATTAATGAGGATTGTGACTTCAGAGCAAAAAACATTAATGTTCAGGGGCATGGGGTGTCTTATGATCTAGTGTTTCCTAAGGGTAGTGTTAGTCTTAAACTGAAAATGACTGGCTTATTTAATGTATACAATTCCTTAGCTGCATTTGTGGTTGGCTACCTTGAAGGAATTGAGCCAGACGTCATAAAGGATAAGCTAGAGGCTGTTATGGGAGTTCCTGGACGTTTTGAAAGGGTTGATGCAAATCAAAATTTTACCGTTATTGTGGACTATGCCCATACACCTGATAGCTTGATTAATGTTTTAACTTCTGCACAAAATTTTGTCAAAGGGCGTATAATAACAGTATTTGGCTGTGGTGGTGACAGGGATAGGACAAAGAGACCGTTGATGGGAGAAGCTGTTGCTAAGTATAGCACTTATAGCATAGTAACATCAGATAATCCTAGAAATGAGGAGCCCGTAGCGATAATTACAGATATACTACCAGGCTTAGATAAGCTATCAGTTCCATATGAAGTAGTAGTTGATAGGAAGCAAGCAATAGGTAAGGCAATTCAAATGGCTCAAAAGGATGACTTAATACTGATTGCCGGCAAAGGGCATGAAACATATCAGGAAGTTAAAGGGAAAACATATCCATTTGATGACAAAGAAATTGCAAAAGAATTTCTGGTGAAGTTGGTGGAATAATGAAGCTTCAAGAAATAGCACATGCAGTCCATGGGGAGTTAAGTAGTCAAACTGAGATTACTATACAAAAAGTTTCAACAGATACAAGATCCATACAAAAGGGGGACTTATTTATCCCCCTGATTGGTGAAAAGTTTAATGGACATGAATTCATAAATGTAGCACAAGAAAAGGGCGCTGTTGCTGTTATCGTAAATGAAAATTGGTGGGCAAAATCTAAACCAACTTTTACGATGCCCGTTATAATTGTGGAGGATACATTAAAAGCACTTCAGGATTTATCTAAGCACCATAGGAAAAAGTTTAATATTCCGGTCATAGCAGTAACTGGAAGCAATGGAAAGACTAGTACAAAGGATCTAATAGCTACTATTCTTCAGCAAAAGCTAAATGTTGTGAAAAGTAAGGGTAACTTTAACAATGAAATAGGACTTCCTCTGACCCTTCTTAATATTGATAAAGATACACAAGCAGTTGTAGTAGAAATGGGGATGCGAGGATTAGGGCAAATTGATGAGCTAGCTCGTATTGCTCAGCCTACGATAGGGGTTGTTACAAATGTTGCTCCTGTACATCTTGAACTCCTTGGAAAAATAGAGAATATAGCAATTGCAAAGAGTGAACTTGTAAAAAATATTCATAAAGACGGAAAAGTAATTTTAAATGGAGAAGATTATTGGTGTAGGCAGATGGAAGGTTGGACAGA
The DNA here is from genome assembly GCA_001515945.1 of Desulfitibacter sp. BRH_c19. Classification (NCBI taxonomy): domain Bacteria; kingdom Bacillati; phylum Bacillota; class Clostridia; order Neomoorellales; family Desulfitibacteraceae; genus Desulfitibacter; species Desulfitibacter sp. BRH_c19. Next base: position 360,299 of record LOER01000016.1, on the reverse strand, counting down.
GGCAGATGTTAACTTTTATGGATTTGAAAGCAAGCATAAATACAAAGCAAAAAATATAGAAATGTATTTTGACAAGAGTCTGTTCCAGCTGGAGATTTATAATGAGAGCATTGATATTACATTGCCCATTCCTGGACGACATAATATTTTAAACTCACTAGCTGCTGCAGGAGTTGCTTATGAACTGGGTCTTAATTTAAAGAGTATTAGTGAAGGACTCAAAAATTCAATTTTATCAGAAAAAAGGTTAGAGAAAATTATTCTAGAAAAGAATATTATACTTATAAACGATACATATAATGCAAATCCAGTATCTATGGTTGCAAGTTTAGATATTTTGTCCACAGTAAAAAATCACAGAAAAATAGCTGTCTTAGGTGATATGTACGAATTAGGTAAGTATGAAGAAGAGGGTCATCATACAGTCGGTAAGCAGGTTCATGCCAAGGGCATTGACATCTTAGTAACAGTAGGAGAACTTGCAAAGATGATTGCTCAAGGAGCTCTAAAAAGTGGGATGCTTGAAGACAAAGTCTTTATTTTTACAAACAACAGGGAAGCAACTGATCACCTGAAAAAAATTATTACAAAGGGAGATACTATTCTATTTAAGGGCTCTAGAGCTACTAAAATCGAAGAAATTGTTAAAGAACTTGTTTAGGGGGACACATAAAGTATGGTCTATTTGATAACATTTGCTGTTACTGCCATTAGTACAGTAATCTTGGCACCGTTAATTATACCTGTTTTGCGTAGTCTAAAAGTGGGTCAAACAATACGTTCCGATGGACCAAAAAGACATTTTGGGAAAGCCGGAACACCGACCATGGGTGGACTGATTTTCTTATTGCCAGTAATTATTGTTACACTTTTTATATCATCTCCTAGTCTTGATACTGCCTTATTATTATTAATGACACTTGGTTTTGGTCTAATAGGGTTTACTGATGATTATATAAAAGTAGTCTTAAGGAGATCTCTTGGTTTAAAGGCAAGATGGAAATTGGCAGGACAGGTTTTATTAAGTCTTATTTTAGCATTTATAGCTGTTGTATTTTTAGATAGAGGGACCGAAGTTTGGATTCCATTTTTAGGCTATGTATTCTTTGGGTGGCTTTATCTTCCATTTGTTATTATAGTTGTAGTAGGCACAACTAATGCTGTGAATCTTACTGATGGACTTGATGGCCTTGCTACCGGGATTACAGCAGTAGCAGCTTTAGGCTTTTTGATGATTAGTATTATGCTAGACAATCAAGAATTAGCAATGTTTGCAGCTACTCTTGCAGGAGGTTGTATGGGTTTTTTGGTTTTTAACTTCAATCCTGCAAAGGTTTTCATGGGAGATACGGGATCACTAGCCCTTGGAGCTGCAATAGCTACTCTAGCTGTTTTATCTAAAACAGAAGTTCTACTAGTATTTATAGGAATAATATTTGTTATAGAAACATTATCAGTAATAATTCAAGTTATAGCATTCCAGACTATTGGAAAAAGGTTATTCTTAATGAGTCCTTTACACCACCACTTTGAATTAAAGGGTTGGGGAGAAAGAAAAATTGTATTAGTATTTTATCTAGTGTCTATAGTATTTGCTTTTGCAGGTATTGCGTTATTTAAGTATATGATGTAAGGGGTAATGTTAATGGATTTCAAGGAAAAGAAAGTTTTAATAATTGGTATGGCGCGAAGTGGTATTGCTGCTGCTAAGATTTTGAAAGAACAGAGAGCAATTGTTTCCATATATGATCAGAAACCACTAGAAAAACTAGTGAAGGAATTAAAAACCCTTTCAGGATTAAATATTGACTATTATTTGGGAGGATCTGAGCCTGAAATAAGTACTGATAAGTTTGATTTAGTTGTTACAAGCCCAGGTGTACCATTAACTGCAGCTCCTATAACTACAGCTTTTGGTAAAGGGTTACCTGTATGGAGTGAGCTAGAGCTGGCATCTATAATGACAAAATCTCCTATTATCGCTGTTACGGGTACAAATGGGAAGACTACTACGACTGCTCTAATCGGGGATATTTTATCTAAAACTGGACAAAAAGTAAAGGTGGCAGGAAATATCGGAATACCCTTGGTTCAAGAAGTGACTTATGCAGATGATAATACATATTTAGTTGTTGAAGTGAGTAGCTTCCAATTGGAAACTGTACATCAGTTTTGTCCTAAAATTGCAGTACTTTTAAATATAACTCCTGACCATTTGGATAGACATAAAACAATGGGAAAATATATAGCTGCTAAGGGTAATATTTTTATTAATCAAGATAAAGATGATTATGCTATTTTAAACTATGATGATCAACTGACAAGGAGCTTTGCCTCCAAGATAAAATGTCAGGTAATATTTTTTAGTAAAAAACATAAATTAGAAAAAGGTATTTTTTTAGATCAAGGAACAATTATTGCTAACTGGCAGGGTAAAACAGAAAAGATTATAGACTGGGAGCAAGTTAAGATTAAAGGTTCGCATAATTTAGAAAACTCTATGGCTGCTATTGCCGTTGCGCTGATATGTAATGTCAATCGAAAAGGATTACAGGAGAGCTTACAAACGTTTCCGGGGGTTCCACATAGATTAGAACCAGTGGGAGAAGTAGATGGTATTACATATATAAATGATTCTAAAGGAACTAATCCTGAAGCCACAATAAAGGCAGTAGAAGCCTATATGGATAAAAAAATTGTGTTAATTGCTGGTGGAATGGATAAGGGAAGCTCTTTTAATGACCTTGCCAAAATAGCGGCTGGTTTAAGTTGTAAAATAGTTGTGTTTGGAGAAACAGCAGTAAAGATTAAGGAAGCTGCTACTGATGCAGGCATTAGTGAGTGCTATCAGGTAAACAATTTAGCTGAGGCTGTGGAACTTAGTAAGAACATTTCTTCAAAAGGTGGTATTGTGCTGTTATCTCCTGCGTGTGCTAGCTGGGATATGTACAGTAACTATGAAGAAAGAGGAGACCACTTCCGGAAGTTAGTAAAAAAAGTGATGGGGTGAAAAGATATGTTAGATAAAAACAGGCATTCCCCGGACTTTACAATTTTTTTTGTTACTATGATCTTAATAAGTATAGGTATTATCATGGTATTCAGTTCTAGTGCCTATTCATCTGATATAAGCCATGGGGATATGTATTTTTACTTAAGAAGGCAATTATTTAACGCTTCGATAGGTGTTGTTGCTCTTATTTTTGCAATGAATATCCATTATAAAGTCCTTTATAAATTTGCAGCTCCTATCCTGCTTGGTACAATGTCTTTACTGGTCCTGACGCTTTTAATTGGGAAGGTAAGTGGTGGAGCAGGTCGATGGATTGGTCTCGGTGGATTTATTTTTCAACCGTCAGAAATTGTTAAACTAGCTATGGTACTATTTATGGCAAAGAGTTTAAGCCTAAACCAAAAGAATTTAAAAAATTTTGGGAGAGGCTTATTACCCCAATTGGTTATATTGGGTATTGTTTGTGCATTAATTCTAGCTCAACCAGATTTGGGTACTGCAGTTGCAGTTGCTGGTACAATCTATTTATTATTAGTGGTAGCAGGTGCAAAACCATTACATCTAACTATGTTAGCTTCTAGCGGCCTAGTAGCTATTGCGGTAGCAATTATTGCGGAACCATATAGGTTACGAAGAATCATGGCATTCATTAATCCATATGAAGATCCCATTGGTGCAGGTTTTCAAACTATACAATCTCTTTTGGCACTTGGTTCAGGAGGACTGTTGGGAATGGGGTTGGGTAATGGAAGACAAAAGTTGCTTTATATACCAGAAAGGCATACAGATTTTATATATGCAGTACTTGGTGAAGAGCTAGGCTTTATAGGTGCCGCTTTTATCTTAATTCTATTTGTAATATTTGTATGGAGGGGCTTTAAAATCGCTGTTTCAGCACCTGATAACTTTACAAGCCTTGTAGCAGCAGGCATTACAATAATGATATCATTTCAAGCATTAATGAATATTGGCGTTGTAACAGGTTCTTTACCAGTTACAGGTATTACCTTGCCATTTATTAGTTATGGAGGTTCTAGCCTAGTATTTACCATGGCAGGGGTTGGTATTTTACTAGGGATATCTAGATATACAAAAAGCACTTAGGCGGGTGTTGTTTATGAATGTAATAATAACAGGTGGTGGGACAGGGGGACATATCTATCCTGCCCTAGCAATTGCAAAAGGTTTACAGGAAACCTACGTAGGTTGTGACATATTATATGTTGGTACAAGTAAAGGCTTAGAAGCAGGGATTCTCCCAAAAACAGGTATAAATTTTCGGTTCATCACAGTTGAAGGGTTACCCAGAAAGATTAATTTTCAATCGCTTAAAAGTGGTTTTAAATTCCTTAAAGGGCTGGGGCAATCCTTTAAAATTATTTCAGAGTTTAAACCTGACGCCATAGTATCAACAGGAGGATATGTTGCAGGTCCAGTAGCGTGGGTAGGTTCTCAAATGGGTGTACCACTCATGCTACATGAACAAAACTCATATCCTGGTATTACAAATAAGTTATTAGCTCGAAGAGCTAAGCGTATTTGCTTGACATTTAAAGATAGTAAACAGTATTTTAAAGATAAGTCCAAACTTAGATTAACCGGCCTACCTATACGTTCGGAGATACTAAAGGTTTCGAAAAAAGGCAGCTATAAAAGGTTGGGACTTGACCCAAGAATGAAAACTGTTTTAATTACAGGTGGAAGCCGAGGAGCATGGAGTATTAACAATGCAATTGCCAAATCAATGGCTGAACTGATTAAAATCAAAAATACTCAATTCATATTCATTACAGGTGAAGCAAGTTATCTTGAAACAACTGAAACTATTAAAAAACAAGGAATAAATCTTGAAGATATGGGTAATATTACCATTAAGCCTTATATACATAATATGGAAGATGCTATAGGTATTGCTGACCTAGTAATAGGGAGAGCAGGAGCTACATTTCTAGCGGAAATCACAGCCTTAGGGATACCCGCCATATTGGTGCCATATCCATGGGCAACTGAAAACCATCAAGAACATAATGCAAGATCCCTCGTTAAAAATGGTGCAGCAATATTAATAAAAGATCATGATTTAACATCAAATAATCTTTTAAAGGAATTAGATAATCTATTATTGAATGAAAAGAGATTACTTTCTATGAAAAAGGCTTCCCAGGAGCTTGGAGAACCTCACGCATTAAAGAAAATACTTGAAGTGTTTACTGAAGTAGTACCTTATAATTTACTATCCTGAGCTAGCTTGAAAATTGCTTTTTAGTTAGACAAGCTATAATTAAAAATTTACTTTGTGTAACAAAAGTATCTTAGTCTGCATAGTATGGTTTGTAAGTTATGTTACTTTGCTTCTCGGGACAAAAGGAGTGGTAGCTTTGAAAGAAATAAATTATGTACACTTTATTGGTATTGGTGGCGCAGGCATGAGTGGCCTGGCAAAAATACTAATTCAAACTGGAACAAAAGTTAGTGGCTCAGATTTATCTAACTCAAAATATGTAGAGCGGCTTACCCAAATGGGCGCCCAAATAAAAATAGGCCACCAGGAAGATAATGTACCTGATATTTGTGATTTGGTTGTGGTTTCTACTGCTATACCTGAGACCAACCCTGAAATTCGCAGATCTAAAGATAGAAATATAAGAATCATCAAAAGAGGAAAACTTCTTGGAGAATTAATGAAACTTCAAAGGGGCATTGCTGTAGCGGGAGCTCACGGGAAAACAACTACAAGTTCAATGATCGCTCTGGTACTTGAAGATGCTGGGTATGATCCTACTATTGTAGTTGGTGGTGAGGTATTCAACTTATGCTCAAATGCTAAGTTAGGTTATGGAGAATACCTTGTAGCCGAAGCAGATGAAAGTGACGGGTCATTTTTAGAGCTCTTTCCTGAAATTGCCCTAGTGACTAATATAGAGGATGATCATTTGGATCACTATGGTAGTATGGAAAATATAATTAGTTCTTTTCAACAATTTATTAATCAAGTTCCTGAGGGAGGCACAATATTTCTTGGAATAGATAATGAAATTGTTAAAAGAATCAAAGTGCCAAAAGGCAGAAATATAAAATATTATGGTCTACAAGAAAATGATTCTTATGTTGCAAAAAATATAGTTTTTAAGGCAACAGGAAGCATCTCTGACATATACTACGAAAATAAATTTCTTGGTAGTTTGGAACTTACTGTTGCAGGTAAGCATAATATAATCAATGCAATGGGAGCATTAGGAGTGGCCATGGAGGTTGGTATTAGTTTTGAAGAAGCTAGTCTAGTATTAAAACAATTCAGGGGAGTTGAGAGACGTTTTCAATTATTGGGAGATCAAAACAACGTTAAGGTTGTAGATGATTATGCACATCATCCTACTGAAATTAAGGCTACTTTAGAAGCTGCTCGACAGAGTCATGAAGGAAGGGTTGTGGTAGTATTTCAACCCCATCGTTATTCAAGGACAAAACAACTTTATCAAGAATTTGGTAATTCATTTTCTGATGCAGATTTAGTAATTATTACTGATATTTATGCAGCAGGAGAAAAAGCTATTCCAGGTATTAGTGGTGAATTAATTTATCTGGAAGCAAAGAAGAGCTTTCCTAATAAGCAAGTAGTATACAAGGAATATAATAAGTTAAGTGATTATTTGCGAAAAAAAACTAAGTCTGGGGATTTAATATTGACATTAGGGGCTGGGGATATATGGAAAAAGGGTAAAGAACTTGTAAACAACTTGGGGGAATGAAAGTGGAGATCAATGATACTGTATTTGCGCAATTAAAAGAAATTCTAAATTCAGGTAAAGAAGTACTTGCTAACGAACCTTTAAGTAAATGGACTACATGGAGAGTTGGTGGCCCCGCTCAATACCTAGTATTTCCAAGTAGCGTGGAGAAGGTAGTGGGTGTGATAAAAATTGCAAAGAAGAATAATGTACCAGTTATCGTCTTGGGAAATGGATCTAATGTGCTGGTAAAAGATAGTGGTATCAAAGGGATAGTTATCAATACAGCTAAGCTTGAAAGGATATCCGTTCAAGGAACAATTATAAGTGCAGAGGCTGGAAATACAATGCCACAACTTGCAAAATATGCAATGCAAAATAGCCTTACTGGACTTGAGTTTTCTGTAGGAATTCCAGCGTCTTTTGGTGGTGCTATCTTGATGAATGCTGGAGCATGGGGTAAATCATTAGGAGATGTTATAAAAGAAGTCAAAATAGTTAATATGGAAGGTGAGGTCAAGGTTCTATCAAGGGAGCAAATGAATTTTAATTATCGCGAAAGTAGTTTTAAAAAAGGTGCTCAGGTGATAGTCGGTGGCAACCTTAAACTAGCTCAAGGTGATGCTGTTAAAATAAAAAATTTAATGACATTTCATCAGCAGAACCGAATTGAGAAACAGCCATTAAGGCTACCCAATGCAGGAAGTGTTTTTAAGAATCCAGAGGGTTATGCAGCTGGTTACCTTATTGAATCTGTTGGTTTAAAAGGATTTAATATGGGTGGAGCAAAGATTTCAGATAAACATGCAAATTTTATAGTCAATACTGGAAGTGCAACTGCTGAGGATATTCTCAACCTGATGGATAAAGCTGTTCATTGTGTAGAAAATTTCTATGGAATTCACCTAGAACCGGAGATTAGTATTTTAGGATAGAGTTGACAGGGGGTGGATCTGTGAAAAAAGATAAGTTTGTTGTAATGGGGGGTAAAGAACTTTCCGGAACAATAAAGGTTAGTGGGTCAAAAAACGCAGTTTTACCAATAATGGCTGCGAGTCTTTTATCCAGCAAGGAAGTAATACTACATGATGTCCCAGATATTTCAGATGTGCAGGAAATGCTTAAAATGTTAGAGATTTTGGGTGCAAACCTAAAGAGAGAAGGCAAGGTACATATTATAGATACCTCCAACGTACAGCCCCAAGAATTATCTGAAACGCTTGTGAGAAAAATACGTGCTTCTAGCTTATTTATGGGACCTATGTTAGGCAAGTTCGGTTCTATAAGAGTAGCTTATCCAGGTGGATGTAATATTGGCTCAAGACCAATAGATTTGCATCTGAAAGGGTTTGAAAAATTAAACGCAATTATTAAGGAAAAACATGGTTTTATCGAAGCCAACGGCTCAAATTTAAAAGGAGAAAGTATTTACCTAGACTTTCCAAGTGTAGGTGCCACTCAGAACCTAATGATGGCAGCATGTTTAATACCAGGAGAAACAATAATAAAAAATTGTGCTAGAGAACCTGAGGTTGTGGACTTACAAAATTTTTTAAACTTTATGGGGGCAAAAATACGTGGAGCAGGAACAGACACTATAAAAATAACTGGAGTTAAGAAGCTTGGCTCAGTAGAACATTACCTTATTCCTGACAGAATTGAAGCAGGTACACATATGATAGCTGCAGCTGCAACAGGTGGAGATGTTGTGATTGAAAATGTGATAGCTGAACATTTAGTTCCTCTTACTAGTAAACTTAGAGATGCGGGGTGTCAAATAGATGAAGGAGACTACCAAATAAGGGTAAGGGGAAATAAAGAGTTAAAACCATTAGATATTAGAACATTACCTTATCCAGGTTTTCCTACAGACTTACAACCTCAAATGATGGTGCTCCTAATGCTTGGTCAGGGCACTTCAGTAATAGTAGAAAACATTTTTGAAAATAGGTTTAAACATGTTGATGAATTTAGAAGGCTTGGTGCAGAAATAAAAGTTGAAGGTAGAATTGCAATTGTTAAGGGAGTTAAAAAATTAACTGGTGCTTTTGTAGAGGCCACAGACTTAAGAGCTGCAGGAGCATTAGTCTTGGCAGGTCTCGTCTCAGAAGAAGCTACAGTTATAGAAAATATTCATTATTTGGACAGAGGCTATGAGAACTTTGAAAGAAAGTACAACGATCTAGGCGCCAAAATAATAAGAGTCAACAACTCTCTTAGCAGCTAAGTGGCTGCTTTTTTTAATGTTATATTGGACTGGCAGTAGTTGTCTGATATAATAGTGATAAAAAATCTTACTATAATTGTTATTTAAGGAGATAACCAAAATGCCCTCAAAAGCATACCGAGTTTTACATACCAAGAAGTCAAGGGTTATGCAGACTACCTTACTTTGTCTTTTATTTGCGCTATTTATGTACTTATTTATACAATCAAGTTATTTTGATTGCAAGGATATATTTGTAGACGGGAATAGGATCCTAGATAATGAGCACATTTTACAAAATGCAGACGTGCCCTTAGGGAATAATCTGTTTTATATTGATGAGAAACGCATCATAAGGCGATTAGAAATATTACCAATGATCCAGGAAGTGAAAGTTGAAAAACGTCTTCCGGGTACTTTATATATTCATGTAAAAGAGAGAGAACCGTCCTCAATTGTTGTTGCACAAGAAAAATTTATTTTAGTGGATGGCAAAGGATTTTACATGCAGGATGTGGAATCTATAAGAGAGTTTATTGATCTTCCCCTTATAACTGGTCTAAGTCTTGAGGAAAATTTACGTTATGGACAAGAGATAGAGAATCGGGTTCTGGATGCTGCTCTTGAAATTGCAGACCAAATATGGGAAGAGCATGGTATTTATTTCAATGAGATAAACGTTTCCTCAGGAGAAAATGATATTTGGTTGTTCACAAACGAAGGTATTATGGTTAAAGTAGGTAATTCAAAAAACCTTGATGAAAAGATAGCCGTTTTTGAAAAGCTTTATACAAAACAGTTGGAGGAAGGAAACCACTACCAATTGGAATATATTGATATAAGCTTTGCAGGTTTGCCAGTAATCAAATATAAGTAAAGGATGTTTGCAAATGTGGTTCCCTTTAGTTGGCCTGTTGATAGGAATAATGCTAGGTTTACAGCTTCCATTTGCTGTACCCATTGGGTTTGCTAAGTATATGTCTGTGGCCTTACTGGCTGCTTTTGATTCTGTGATTGGAGGACTAAGGGCAAATTTAGAGGGTAAATATGATAATGCAATTTTTGTTACGGGATTTGTAGCCAATACGTTTTTTGCTGGTGCCTTAGCTTATATTGGCGAGCAGATAGGAGTCGATCTTTATTTAGCTGCAGTATTTGCTTTTGGGGTTCGTTTGTTTGAAAACCTTGCCATAGTTAGAAGACTTATTTTGAAAAAATAAAAAATTGTTTTTTGTAAAAAAAGGTATTTGCAATATGTTGTGGAAATTTTTTTAAAGATATAGATGTTCTTCCAGGGAGGTGCAAAACTTGCCCCAAAATAGAATAGTAGTAGGATTAGACGTTGGAAGTACAAAAGTTACAGCAGTTGTAGGAGAAATAACTGAATTAGGTGAGATTAAAGTCACAGGGTTTGGTGAATGTCCATCAAATGGCTTGCGTAAAGGCATCATAGTAGATATTGATGGAGTGGCACGTTCTATTGTTCAGGCAGTTACATCTGCCGAGAGAATGAGCGGCCAAAAAATTCTATCAGTATATGTAGGAGTGACTGGTTCTCACATATATTCTGTTAATAACAAAGGTGTAGTGGCTGTTGGCAATAGGGATGGTGAAATCTCTGTAGCAGATGTAGAAAGGGTAATATCAGCATCTAAAGTAATAAACCTACCCATTGATAAGGAAATCATACATGTGATTCCTAGACAATATGTGGTTGATGGGTATGATGGGGTGTTAGATCCTGTAGGAATGGTAGGGTCAAGACTTGAAGCAGAGGTTAGTATTATTATAGGGGCAAATGCATCTATCCAAAATCTTGGCAAAGCGGTTTCAAGGGCAGATCTGCATGTAGACGGTTTTGTATTAAATCCGTTAGCAGCATCTGAAGCGGTATTGCAACCTGTAGAAAGAGATTTAGCATCTGTGGTTGTGGATATTGGTGGTGGAACCACAGAGATTTCTCTCTTTGATGAAGATGGTTTATGGTTTGCGTCTGTACTGCCAGTCGGTGCTTACCATGTAACTAGTGACTTGGCTGTAGGCTTAAGGATCCCTTTGAACCAAGCTGAAAAGATTAAAATGGAACATGGCTGTGTTCTTAGTAATCTGATGCCAGATGAAGAATATGTTGCTATATCCAATTTAGGTGGGCATGAAAACAGGAAAGTTTCAAAAAAGGCCTTAGCTAGTATTATTGAACCTAGGATGCAGGAAATATTTCATATGATAAAGCAAGAGATAAAATCATCCGGTTTTAAGGGTGTTATTCCAGCAGGGCTAATTTTTACTGGTGGAGGTTGCTTATTGGATGGAATTGCTGAACTCGCCGCTGAACAATTAGATATGCCTGTTAGGATAGGTTATCCATGTAATATTGGCGGTATGATAGATATGGTAAACAACCCCAAATATGCAACAGCTATCGGCCTGGTAATATATGCTTCACGTAGGATGGTTTCAGAGGAAGTTGCAGTAGATAACGATAACAGCTTTAAAAGTTATTTTAATAGTATTAAAAGCTGGTTTAAAGACTTATTTTAGAGGGAGGATACTACATGTTAGAACTAGAACAACAAGAATTTAACCCATTTGCAAAGATTAAGGTTATTGGAGTAGGTGGCGGAGGTAATAATGCTGTTAATCGTATGATATCAGCCAATCTACAAGGAGTCGACTTTATTTGTGTAAATACAGATGCTCAGTGCTTAAGTCTTAGTCAAGCACAAATGAAGATTCAAATTGGAAATAAGCTTACAAAAGGCTTAGGTGCCGGTGCTAATCCAGAAATTGGTAAAAAAGCAGCTGAGGAAACACGAGATGAAATAGTAAAAAGCCTCCAAGGAGCGGATATGGTATTTGTTACGGCAGGTATGGGTGGAGGAACAGGAACAGGGGCAGCTCCAATTGTTGCAGAGGTAGCTAAAGAACAGGGTGCTTTAACTGTAGGAGTAGTAACCAGGCCATTTACATTTGAGGGCAAGAAAAGAGCAGGACAAGCAGAGATAGGTATTGAAGAATTAAAAGAGAAGGTAGATACACTCATAATAATTCCAAATGACAGGTTACTACAAGTTGCTGATAAGAATACTTCAATTTCAGATGCTTTCAAAATAGCAGACGATATATTAAGGCAAGGTGTTCAGGGTATATCAGATTTAATTGCAGTACCTGGATTAATTAATTTAGATTTCGCTGATGTTAAAACAATTATGATGGACACAGGGTCTGCTCTAATGGGTATTGGACGTGCTAGTGGTGATAAACGTGCTGCTGAAGCCGCTAATATGGCAATTTCAAGTCCACTATTGGAAACTTCAATAGAGGGTGCAAAGGGTGTATTGTTAAATATCACAGGAGGCAATAACCTTGGCTTATTTGAAGTTAATGAGGTGGCTGAAATAATTTCGTCTGCAGCAGATCCAGAAGCAAATATAATTTTTGGAGCAGTTGTGGATGAGAGATTAGAAGATGAGTTAAGGGTAACAGTAATAGCTACTGGTTTTGATGAGAGACGAAGTCCTAAAGAGAGTTTTACTAAAGAAATAGAGATGAAACCTTTTACAGGGGACGATCTTGATATTCCTGCATTTTTAAGAAGAAAGTAGACTCGTTCAGGCAAAAAATTTAATGATGTAATAAATTCAATAGCAAGATATTAATGAGGAGAACGGTTTTAGGTGACCGTTCTTTTGTTATTAAAACTACTTTAAAGAATTCGCAATAAGTGACAAAGTTCTTCTGAAGTCTTCTGTATAATTGTTTTAGAAGTCATAGACTCGTACTGCATTTAATATATTTATATGGAGTATTCCCTTTGAGGTGGCTCTAGTGTTTGAGGAAAACATCCTATATTTAGATGTTCTATTTCTTGTAAATCTTACCATGGATTTTGTTTTGATTTGGGCAACAGCTAGGTTTACAGGGTTTAGTACCTCATTTAAAAGAATTATCTTAGCTGCCCTTACTGGTGCCTTGTATTCAGTAACTGTCTATTTTCCCGCATTGCATACTTCTTTTTCTTCGCTTTTAATAAAATTACTTTTTTCTATAGTAATGATTTACATAGCTTTTTATCCATTGAGCCTTCGGAAAATGATGCAGGCACTAGCCTATTTTTATTTTATTGTATTTGCTGCAGGTGGTGCTATGTTAGCTACAGTATATCTAGCAAATACGGACCATACCATACAGGCTGTATTAACAGGTAAGTTTTCAATTATAGAACCATTGGGATATAATTGGTTACTTGCGGCAATGGTGGCTGCATTGGTTGTTGGTAGGTACGGAACAAGATTTATCAGACAGAACTTTCTCAAAAACATTTTATATGTTCCAGTAATTATTTGTATTGGAGATCAAAGAATAGCTCTAAAAACCTTAGTTGATACAGGTAATCAGTTAACAGATCCGATTACAAGTAAGCCCGTGATGATAGCTGAATTAGAAGCTTTGAAAAGTATAATTCCTGAAGTCATATACAAAGAATTGGAGGAAAATAAGGATTTTGATATTAATTCAACAATAACTTGTCTTTCAGAGACAAACCTGATATCTAGACTACGGGTCATACCCTTTAATTCAATAGGAGAGCAAAAGGGAATGCTTGTAGGCATTAGACCAGATTCAATCATTATTGTACATAATGATAAGACAATAAAGATTAAGGATATTATTGTAGGTATTTATAACTATAGACTATCTTCTAAGGGCATATATAATGGACTCTTACATCCAGAACTCTTACAAAATTCTCTGGATATTTAGTTTTTAAATTAGTATAAGCTTTATTCATATAGGGGGGATTTTGTTAATGAAGAAACTTTTACAACTTCGCTGGAACATAAAAATAAAGTTACTAAATTTGTTAATAAGACTTAAACTGCACCCGGAAGTACATTATGTGGGAAGTAGTGAAGCATTACCCCCGCCCCTATCAAATGATGAGGAAAAGTATTTAATAGATAAGCTTGAAGAAGGCGATAGAGCTGTAAAGAGTATTCTAATAGAACGTAACCTGCGTCTAGTAGTGTATATTGCTAGAAAGTTTGAAAATACAGGTGTAGGAATTGAAGACCTAGTGTCAATAGGGACTATAGGTTTAATTAAGGCAGTCAATACCTTTGATCCAAAGAAAAAGATAAAACTTGCCACCTATGCATCAAGATGCATTGAAAATGAGATATTGATGCATTTGAGAAGAAATAATAAGACAAAAACAGAGGTTTCCTTTGATGAGCCTCTTAATATAGACTGGGATGGTAATGAATTATTATTATCAGATGTTCTGGGAACTGAAAATGATATTATTTATAGATCAATTGAAGAAGAGGTTGATAGAAAACTACTCTATGCCGCTATGAAAAAACTAAACCCCAGGGAAAAAAAGATAATGGAATTTAGATTTGGATTGATGGATGGGACAGAAAAGACGCAAAAGGAAGTGGCAGACATTCTGGGTATATCTCAGTCATATATATCTAGACTCGAAAAAAGAATAATTAAACGTTTGCGAAAAGAGTTTCGGAAACTAGAATAAGAGTATTATTTTATATAATGTTGTCTCTATATTTCAAACAGTCACTTAGGTGGCTGTTTTTTTATTTTGCCCGTGTCAGTATAAAACTTAATACCCATGGCAATAATTTTAAAGGAAAGAAAGTACATTGTTCAAGAGGCATGAAGCAGGAGACAAGGGTATGAAGTAGGGTTTTTAAGGTGTTATTCTGACTTCTGACTTCTGAATTCCGACTTCTGAAAAGGGAGGTAAATATATTGATCGCAAATAAGGTTGAGATTTGTGGTGTAAATACTTCCAAATTACCTGTATTAAAAAACAAAGTAATGAGAGAACTATTTATAGAAATCCAAAACGGTAATGAAGAAGCTAGAGAAAAACTTGTTAATGGAAACCTACGATTAGTGCTAAGTGTTATCCAAAGGTTTACCAACAGAGGAGAATATGTAGACGATCTATTTCAGGTTGGATGCATTGGTCTAATGAAGGCAATAGACAATTTTGATTTAAGTCAAAATGTTAAGTTTTCTACATATGCAGTACCAATGATAATTGGGGAAATCAGGAGATATCTTCGTGACAATAATCCAATAAGGGTAAGCAGATCATTAAGAGACATTGCTTATAAAGCATTACAGGTAAGAGATTCCCTTGTAAGTAGGAATTCAAGGGAGCCTTCCATTAATGAAATTTCACAGGCTCTTGAAGTACCCAGAGAGCAGATTATATTTGCTTTAGACGCTATACAAGAACCCATCTCGTTATTTGAACCTATCTATCATGATGGTGGGGATCCCATATTTGTGATGGATCAAATAGGAGATGAAAAGAATAATGATAATAGTTGGTTGGAAAGAATTGCTGTTAAAGAAGCTCTTAATAAGCTTAATAACAGGGAGAAACATATTCTGACTCTTAGATTTTTTGATGGTAAGACTCAGATGGAAGTAGCTGATGAGGTTGGAATTTCTCAAGCACAGGTATCTAGGCTTGAAAAGGCAGCACTACATCATATGCGGAAATACGTGCAAGTGAATAACAAAGAAGTTTAGTGGGGTGTTTTATTTGAGGAGAATCATATATTTATTACTAATGGTTTTGATTGTGGGGGCAGCACTCAATATCTCATGGAATTTCCATGAGGATAAAAAACAAGCTAAAAAGTATTCAGAATTAATCAGGTTTCATGTTATTGCAAATAGTGATAGTGATGAAGATCAGGAATTAAAATTAAAGGTACGAAATATTCTTTTAGAAAAAATAGAACCTGAGCTTGGAAGGGCTACGACATTAGAAGAGGCTAAGGATTTCATAGCTAATAATTTAGACTATTTAGAGGAAATAGCAGAAAAAGAGATTGAAAAACGGGGGTATGATTATTCAACTTTAGCAGTAATGGGTAGTGCGGATTACCCAACAAGATCATATGGTGATCTTATTCTGCCTGCTGGTACATATCAATCTCTAAGAATAACAATTGGGGATGGCAAAGGCTCTAATTGGTGGTGCGTTTTATTTCCACCACTATGTTTTGTTGATATAACAAGCAGTATTGTGGAACCCAAGACATTGGCTGTATCAGAAGTTGATGAAGTAAATAAAAAAGCAAATAAAACATTTAAAATCAAATTTAAGCTTTTAGAGATAATAAAAGATAGACTTAAATAAGGGGAGATAGATGCCCTATTTTTTTTTGCTTACATACACATTTTCAGCTACTAGAAGCATATATATGTATAGAAACATATTTCACTTTGCCACTATTTCTACATTTAGAATACTGTTGGTTTAAAGTGGACAAATAGTCAGCTAGTATGGGGGTGTGAGTTTTGTTGAGAATTTCTGACCTGAGAATGCGAGAAGTAATCAATATAGTAGATGGTAGACGACTTGGAGAAATAAAGGACGTAGAACTTGATTTGGAGAGAGGAAGGATAAGGTCAATCATTTTACCTGGAACAGGTGGCTTTTTTAGATTTTTTGGTAGAAACGAAGATATAGTAGTACCATGGGACAGGATAAAAAAACTTGGAATTGATGTAATACTAGTAGAAGTGCACAATTTCACAGACCCAAGACATGAAGAAAATGGAGTAGTTGATTAGGTACGGCACTATAATTTTCGAATGAGAAATATAAGAAATTGACGTAAGCATCTGTGACATATATAATTTCATTATAAAGCCTAGGAGGTGTCACTTATTAATCATCTAATACAGAGAGGCGACCTTGCTTACTATACATTTGAACCTTTGAATAGATTTGATCAACTAGCACATGGGTTTTCTACTAGAAAAGGTGGGACAAGCCTTCATCCATATGATACATTAAACCTAGGGCTTCATGTAGGCGATGATAAAGATTATGTAATTGAAAATCGCAATAAATATATTAATTCTCTAGGTTTTTCGTTAGAAGAAGCAGTTGCTTTAGATCAAATCCATGGGAACAATGTGGTTTTAGTCAATGAGCTTGATAAAGGCAGGGGAATGACGTCCTATGAAGATTGTTTATCTTCAACCGACGGAATGATTACTAATAAGCCAGGGATTTTGTTGACTACATATTATGCGGACTGTGTACCAATCTATATCTATGACCCCCAAACCAATTCTATAGGTATGGCCCATGCTGGATGGAAAGGTACATTGTTGAAAATAGGGATAAATATAGTTAGTAGCCTGAAAAAAAGTTTTCGAGTTAATCCAAAAGATTGTGTTGCTGTTATAGGTCCATCTATTGGGCCTTGTTGTTATGAAGTAGATGAAAGAGTTCTCCTTCCAATCAAAAAAGCATATTCAGATTACAATTCCATTATAAGTAAAGAGAAATCCAAAAAGGGATTCTTAAATTTGTGGGAAGCAAATAGGTTATCCTTACTAGAAGCTGGAATAATAGATCAAAATATTCATATAAGCAAATTATGCACTCATTGCAGTAAAGACTACTTTTTCTCCCATAGAAGGGATAATGGTCGAACAGGTAGAATGGCTGCGGTGATGGGCCTTAGAAGGTGATTAATTGTCAAAAGTATTGCATATGCCTCATCAACCAAGGAAACCAAAGAAAAAAATGGGATGGATTTACTTGTTCATTTTGGGTCTTACAGTATGTATAATTACTAGTATTTCGGCAATCTCTAACAAAACTGTGAAGACAATAAATCCTGAGTTAGAGGCCATTACAACAGAGTTGTTAGCTGAAGCTGTTTTTATCCGTGATGAAAGAACTATCAAATCTCCTAACAAAGGTCAGATTTCATATGAAGATTTACAGGAAGGAGAAAGGGTTAGGGTGAGTCATCAGATAGCGACAATCACAGCACAAACATTGGAAGGAAAGCAAAACTACATACCAGTTACTACCAATAGTGCAGGAGTTTTAAGTTTTTATCCAGATGGTTTTGAAGAGGTATTAAGTGGAAAACCTATGGGTGAGCTCAATCTTCTAGAGGTTAAAAAAATAAATTCTGGGCAGTATAGTGATCAGGAAAAAGATAGGCAAATAGTGGAAGAAGGTACACCAATATTTAAGATTATTAATCCTTTTTCTGATGTAAACTTTATTCTATATTTTCCACAAAGCGAGATATTAGATATTGGAAGGGATCCTTTAGAATTAAAAGACGCACCATTAACGTTAAGTAATGGGGATAGTGAGTACAGGATTAATATATCAGACATCGGCTTTGCTGGAAAAGATGTATTTTGTTTTGGTGTTATATTGAATAACAAAGAAGATTTTTATAGTATCAGAAAGGCTGATTTTAGGCTAATTATAGATACTAAAGAGGGCTACTTAATTGATAAGGAAGCTATAGTAATTATAGATGAAGAACCGGGTATTTATATCCATAAAGGTGATTCATATAATTGGGTTCCTGTGGAAGTTTTAAAAACACTTCCTGACAAAAGCTTGATTATGTTCGATGATTATCTGTATCCAATAGTAATAAATCCGCAAGTGTTGTAAAATAAGCAGGAATTTAGCTATTGTTGACGAAATTTTTTAATAATCTTTCAATATTTGGGGAGAGATTCTTTTGAACAATTTACTAGAGAGATTAGAACATGTTAAGGAAATAATAAAAAAAAGTGCAGTTAAAGGGGGAAATTCACCAGAGCATATTAAATTAATAGTAGTTACAAAAACTGTTGATGCAGATATTATAAGACAGGTAATTGCTTGTGGAGCAGAGGATATCGGTGAAAATAGAGTTCAAAATCTGTTAGAAAAATATGAGTCTATTTCTGAAAAAGTAAACTGGCACTTTATTGGGCATCTACAATCCAATAAAGTAAAATACTTAATAAATAAGGTATCAATGATCCATTCTTTAGATAGAGAAAGCTTAGCAAATGAGTTAGAGAAACAGGGAAAATTCTTTAATTATACATTTAATTGCCTTGTGCAGGTAAATATTTCTGGGGAAAATAGTAAATTTGGAGTTTCGCCCAAAAATGTAGAGGGCCTCTTGTTGAAATTATCAAAATTGGAGCGGATTAATATTCAGGGTTTGATGACGATGGCACCTTTTGAGGCTAACCCTGATAATACTCGTTTTGTTTTTGAAGGATTAAGAGATCTTAAACATAAGCTTGAGGCACTTCATATACCTAGAATTGAATTGAAGTATCTTTCAATGGGAATGAGTAATGACTATGAAATTGCTTTAGAAGAAGGGGCAAATATGATTCGCATTGGTTCCGAAATATTTGGAAATATGTAGGGGGATAATATGAAAAAGTACTGGTATAAATTATTGAGTTGGATAGGTTTTGAAATAGAAGAGATACCCGAGGATAAACCAGTTAAATCTTCTACAGGTGACCCTATGGTAGACATGCTAGATAACAGTAAAAAAAATAACAATATTATAAGTATTCATCAAAACAAACCTGTTAAAATAGTCTATATTAGTCCAGTCGATTATGAGCAGGTTCAGGGTATAGCAGATCATTTAAGAAATTATAGACCTGTTATTGTAAATATGGAATCAATTGATAAAGAGCTTGCGAAAAGAATTGTAGACTTTTTGAGTGGTACTACATATGCTATTTCTGGATCCATGCAAAAGATAAACCCAAATATATTTATGATATTACCTCAAAACTTCAGTATGTTAAACTTAACTGATGAAGTTAAAGACGCATCCATAAAAAATGAATATCTAGCCTGGAACAAAACAATTGAAAGTTAGGAGTGTTTTATAATATGGTGGAATTTGTACTAATAGCTTTTCGTGTCTTATACTTTCTTGTTATTGCTAGGGTGATTCTATCATGGATTCCCATAGGAAACCCGAACAATACCCTTATGAATTTTATTTATGAAATTACCGAACCAGTATTAGCACCCATAAGAAGATTAATTCCCAGAGGATCATTGCCTATTGATTTTTCACCTATTATAGCTCTTTTGTTAATAAGAATGATTGAAGGTTTTGTAATTCAACTACTTAGATAGAAAACGTATTTTATCTCATATTAGAAATGATGAGCAAATAAGGGCAATGCATCATGTTTTAGATAAGGCCGAAGTTTGTTTGAAAAAAGGACAACTACAACCTACGAACTTTTTAGACCCTTATACGGTCAAAGTAGCTTTTGATATTTTAAAAGGAATTCAAGAGGTAGCATTTCTTTCATGGGGTGGTTATCAAGAAGCGGAAAGGAAGAAAATAGGTATTTATCCAGCAGATCTCCGCTTTGATAAAAAAGAGTTTTCTATTGCTCTTATTTCCTTTCAAGGAAACTTCAAATTTTTTGAAAATAATCATAGGCATGTTTTAGGGGCTTTACTGGCATCCGGAATTAAAAGGGACAAGTTTGGAGATATTTTTATTGGCGATAATCAAGTACAGGTTATAGTGGATAGTAAAACAACCAGTTATGTAGTAGCTAATGTTGTTTCAATTGGCCCCATTCCTGTAGTTGGGGAAGAAAAAAAGATTGAGGACTTATTATTACCAAAATCATTATTTAAGGAAATTAGAGCTACTGTTATTTCAATGCGGTTAGATGCAGTATTGAGTGCTGGTTTCTTTGTTGCACGGGGCAAATCTGCTGAGTTAATTAAGAAGGAGAAAGTTAAAGTGAACTGGCAGCATATTACTCGAATTGATTATCAGATTGAGGAAGGAGACATTTTGTCAGTACAAGGAAAAGGACGAATTAAAGTATTAGAAGTCCTAGGTACAACTAGAAAAGATAGAATAGCTTTAAAAATTGGTATTTATGTTTGATGGGGGGATGGAAATGGCGATTACACCTTTGGATATTCAAAATGCTGAGTTTAAAGTTGCTTTTAGAGGGTACGGACAGAGTGAAGTAGATAGTTTTTTGAATAAAGTTCTTATTGATTATGAAAAGATTTACAAGGAAAACCAGGTAATAAAGGAAGAGCTTAAAAAGATTGAAGATGATATTGGTAAATATAAGTCGATTGAGAATAATTTATCTGCTACTCTTGTAATTGCACAAAAGACAGCCAATGATTTAAAGGAAAATGCAACAAAAGAGGCAGGTTTAATTATTCAAGAAGCAGAACTCAAATCACAGAAAATTATTGAAGAAACTCAAAAAAAGGTTCACATTAAAGAAGAAGAGTTACAGGAACTAATTAACCAATTCAAGAGTTATAAACTAAAAATTTTGACCTTTCTAGAGACTCAATATAGGATGGTAAAAGGGGATTATTCCATACCACAAGATAATGATGAAGCTAAGGCTACAGATGTTCTGACAAATCAAGAGAAAGTTGACTAAAAATGAAGATATGGTATAATTTATTCCAAATATTAAATTATTGTCTATAAAAATAAATATAGTTACATGTAATGATCAGGAGAGTAGATAGTGATAGTTTTTCCAGCGATTCTGGGCAGGTGGGAGCCAGATAAGAACACTATTGAAGATCACCTGTGAACAACTCTTTTGAAATTAGTAAAAAGGGACGGTAGTCTTGCCGTTATTCAAAGAATAAGAAAGAGGGTATTCTAAAATACTTTCAATCCTAATAAGGTGGTACCGCGGGAATCTCTCGTCCTTAAAGATGAGGGGTTTTTCTTTATTAAATAAACAGAGGTGATTGGTGAAATATGGCTAAATATGATGAATCTTTAAATTTACCTAAAACAGATTTTCCTATGCGTGCTAATTTGCCAAAGAGGGAAGCTGAATTTTTACAGTTTTGGGACGAGCAAAAAATATATGAACAAGTTCAGAAAAAAAATCAAAATAAGCCCAAGTTCATATTACATGATGGACCTCCCTATGCAAACGGCAGCATACATTTAGGAACTACATTAAACAAAATTCTTAAAGACTTTATTGTTAAGTATTATTCAATGTCAGGGTATGATGCTCCATATGTGCCTGGCTGGGACACTCATGGTCTGCCAATTGAGCAACAAGCTATTAAGAATTTAGGACTTGACAGAAGTAAGATAGATGTAGTTGAGTTTCGTAATCATTGTAGAGATTACGCCTTAAAATATGTTGATGTTCAAAGAGAACAATTTAAAAGGCTAGGCGTACGAGGTGATTGGGATAACCCATATCTAACTCTAGCCCCTGAATATGAGGCAGCTCAAATAAAAGTCTTTGGTGAAATGGCAAAAAAAGGATACATCTATAAAGGCTTAAAACCAGTTTACTGGTGTACTGATTGTCAAACGGCCTTAGCTGAAGCAGAAGTAGAATATGGAGAAAAGAAATCTCCTTCTATCTTTGTAAACTTCCCTGTAAAGGATGGTAAAGGCATATTACCAGAGGATAATACCTATGTGATGATTTGGACGACCACACCTTGGACTCTAGCTGCCAATGTGGCGATAGCGTTGCATCCACAATTCAAGTATGTACTCGTTGAAACCGAGAAAGGTAAATTCCTCCTAGCTAGAGAACTGGTGAAAAGTGTTATGGAAAAGGTGGAACTGGAATATACAGTTCTTCAAGAGTTTGATGGTAATGATCTTGAATTGATTGTCTGCTCCAATCCTTTACTGGAAAGGGATTCATTAGTTATTTTAGGAGATCATGTTACCTTAGAACAAGGAACAGGGTGCGTACATACTGCCCCTGGCCATGGATTAGAGGATTACCAAGTAGGACAAAAATATGATTTGCCTATAATATCTCCTGTAAATGATAAAGGAGTATTTACTGATGAGGCTAGGCAGTTTTCAGGAATGTATTATGATAAGGCAAACAAAGAAGTGACTAAGGAACTTGAGGAGAAAGGTTACTTATTCTTTCTTGAATTCACTAAACATCAGTATCCTCATTGCTGGAGATGTAAACGTCCAGTTATATATAGAGCTACTGAACAATGGTTTGCATCAATTGATGGTTTTAGGGAAGCTGCACTAAACGCTATTAGAGAAGTTGAGTGGATTCCAGCTTGGGGTGAAGAAAGAATATATAATATGGTGGCTGATAGAAGTGACTGGTGTATCTCCAGACAGAGAACATGGGGCGTGCCAATTCCCATATTATTCTGCTTAGATTGCAACAAGGAAATTATTAATGACGAAACAATTTCTCATATAGAAAATCTTTTTAGAGAACATGGTTCTAATGTTTGGTTTGAAAGAACTCCAAAGGAGTTATTACCTGAAGGCTTTAAGTGCCCACATTGTGAATCTAAAGCATTTAAGAAAGAAACAGATATCATGGATGTATGGTTCGATTCAGGCTCAAGTCATGAAGCTGTGTGTGCAAATCACCCTGACCTAAGATGGCCTGCTGATATATACTTGGAAGGTAGTGATCAGCATAGAGGTTGGTTTAATTCTTCTCTTTCCACAGCGGTGGCAACTAGAGGGACAGCACCTTATAAGCAAGTCTTAACCCATGGATATGTAGTAGATGAAAAAGGAAGAAAAATGTCTAAATCCTTGGGTAATGGAGTTGACCCACTAAAAGTTATAGAACAAATGGGAGCAGATATTCTTAGGTTGTGGGTATCATCTGCGGATTATAGACGGGATGTTGCTGCCTCACCTGGTATTATGAAACAAATAACTGAGTCTTATAGAAAGATTAGAAATACATTCCGTTTCTTATTGAGTAATTTATATGATTATGATCCAGAACAGCATAAGGTTGATTATGATAACCTTTCAGAGGTTGATAAATGGGCATTACTTAAAACCCATAAGTTAATTGATAGAGTTACAAAGGCCTATAACAAGTATGAGTTCCATGTTGTTCATCATAGTGTTCACAATTTTTGTGTGGTCGACATGAGTTCTTTTTACCTAGATGTATGTAAAGATAGACTTTATACAATGCCAGCAGACCATATTTTAAGAAGGTCAAGCCAGACGGTTATTTATGAAGTCCTCACGTCACTTGTCAAGATTTTGATGCCAGTACTTGCATTTACAACTGAAGAAATATGGAGCTATCTGCCTAAACGGAAAGATGACCCAATAAGTGTGCAACTAGCCCAATATCCAGAAGTAAATGAGAGTTATATGGATGTAGACTTAGAAACCAAGTGGGAAAAAATATTGGACTTACGTGAAGAGGTTTCAAAAGCTTTGGAGTTGGCTAGGCAGAAAAAAATAATTGGCCATTCGCTTGATGCTAGTATTCAAATCTATACAGATAAAGATATGGTTCAAATTCTTAAGGGCATTACAGAACCGTTAGATCAAATATTTATTGTTTCTAGTGTAGAAGTTAAAAACATGACAGATGACATTCCTGAGGATGCATACAAATCCGATGAAGTAGAAGCTGTTATCGTTGTGGATAAAGCATTAGGAGAAAAATGTGAAAGATGTTGGAAATATAGTGAAGGATCACAAGAAGTTGAGGAGACTCTATTGTGTCCAAGATGTCTTGATGTGACGAAAACTATCTAGGCAACAGAATAACTCATCTGGACTAATGATATTCCATGATGGGTTATTTTATTTTATACAAAACAGATAAGTAATTTCTTGCAAAAGGGGTTACTATATATTATTATTACTTGATAATATGACTATCACGTTATTAAGAGTACACATAGTCATTAGTGTATTAAAAAAGAATCATAACTTCATGGAGGTATAGCAATGGAAAGCTCAAAAATTGTTATAACAGTTGTTGGAAAAGATAGAGTAGGTATTATAGCCGCAGTAACAGGGGTTTTGGCAGATACTCATGTAAATATTCTTGATATAAGCCAAACAATTATGCAGAACTTTTTTACAATGATTCTAGTGGCAGATACAAATAGTACTAAGATTGATTATAGTGATTTATTAATACGACTAGAAGATACGGGTAATGAACTTGGAGTTAAAATTACTGTACAAAGGGAAGATGTTTTTAATTATATGCACCGTATATAATAGATGGAGGAATGAAAATGCCTTTATATTTTAGCCGAGAAGAAATTTTGGAAACTATCCATATGGTAGAAAATGAACATCTTGACATAAGAACAGTTACAATGGGAATAAACCTTATGGATTGCCGGACAGATTTACCACGGAAAACCAGCCAAAACATTTATGAAAAGATCGTAGGACGAGCCAGAGATCTAGTAAGAGTCGGAGAAGAAATTGAAAAAGAATATGGAATACCTATTATTAATAAAAGGATCTCTGTAACTCCCATTTCACTTGTTATGAAGGGTGAAAACTTGCAGGACTATATCGAAGCTGCCCAAGCTATGGATAGGGCAGCAGGTGAGGTTGGAGTGAACTTTATAGGTGGCTTTTCTGCGTTGGTACATAAAGGTTTTACTACAGCTGACAGAATGTTAATCAATAGTATACCGGAGGCTTTAAGTGTAACTGAAAGGGTTTGTTCATCTGTAAATATTGGTTCTACCAAAGCTGGAATAAATATGGATGCTGTCAAATTAATGGGAGAAATAATCAAAAAAACAGCTGAATATACAGCAGATCAAGGTGGATTAGGATGTGCAAAATTGGTTGTTTTTTGCAATGTACCTGAAGATAATCCATTTATGGCAGGGGCATTTCATGGCATTGGGGAACCAGAGACAGTTATCAATGTTGGCGTAAGTGGACCTGGTGTTGTCTTGAATGCTGTTAGAAAATACCCAAACCATGATCTTGGTAGCATTGCAGAGGTTATTAAGAAAACGGCTTTTAAAGTTACACGAATGGGAGAATTAGTGGGTAGGACTGCTTCAACAAAATTGGGAGTGCCTTTTGGAATAGTTGATTTGTCTCTTGCACCAACACCAGCATTAGGAGATAGTGTTGCTGAAATAATAGAGAGTCTAGGTGTGGGACGATGTGGTGCTCCAGGAACAACAGCTGCTTTGGCCATGCTTAACGATGCTGTAAAAAAAGGTGGATCAATGGCATCATCCTATGTGGGAGGCTTAAGTGGTGCATTTATTCCCGTAAGTGAGGATGCAGGAATGATAAGAGCAGTAGAAGAAGGAGCTTTAACCATAGAAAAGCTTGAGGCAATGACATGTGTATGTTCTGTCGGATTAGACATGATTGCAGTTCCAGGGGATACTACTGCAGCTACTATTTCTGCCGTAATTGCTGATGAAGCTGCCATTGGAATGATTAATAACAAAACAACAGCTGTGAGAATAATTCCTGTACCTGGAAAGACTGTTGGAGAGAGGGTAGAGTTTGGTGGCTTATTGGGTACTGCTCCTGTGATGCCTATAAACAAATGGTCAAGTGATTGTTTTATAAGTAGAGGGGGTAGAATTCCTGCTCCTATTCAAGCTCTTACGAATTAGCCTAAATTAATATCTAATTAATTACAGGTATTTTTTAATGTTAAATGCATATTACTTTAATTAGTATTATACTGTTGCCAATATGTCATTGGGGGTAACAAATTGGAGAAAAATGAAAATAAATCTCTAGAAGAGAAATTATCTAACCTGGCATATATTCTAGAAAAAGCACAAATACGTGAATACGTCAGTCTCTTGGAGAATCCAAAAAAGCTTTTATATATGAACTTTTTAGCAGGTGTTGCTAGAGGGCTGGGTATGGCAGTTGGTTTTACTTTGCTTGGTGCCTTGGTAATATACTTTCTTCAAAAAATGGTTTTGTTAAACTTACCATTCATTGGTGATTTAATTGCTGATATTGTCCAGATGGTTAGGGAACAATCTTATTAGGAAGCTTATTAACTGACTAATTTTGGAGTAAGTCTTCACATTCAATAATTGGGAGTACAACGCCAACTAAGTCATTCATTAGTAGCTCTAGCTTTGCATTAGCATTTCTAAAGCTTCGCAAATAAATGCACTTTGCTAAGCTAAGAACTGCGTCAAATTTAGTGGGAGCAGAATCTCAATCTGAATTAAGATCTTACTTCAACTTCATAATGGAGGTGCGTTAACCCTGCTTAATCAATCTTTATTGCAAAAATATCGTGATAGGTTGCTAAAGATGAAGGAGGATATAACAAAAAGGATTCAAGTGCTTCAAGATACAGGTTTAGAGTCTTCTATGCGGGATTCTATTGGTGAGTTATCTCTTTATGATAACCATCCGGGAGATGTAGCTAGTGAACTTTTTGAAAGATCTAAAGACCTTAGCTTGGTGGATAATGCTAGAATACAGCTTGAAAAGGTTGAAGATGCTTTAAGTCAAATCAAACAGGGAACTTATGGATACTGCGATGAATGTGGTCATGTGATTGATAAAGAAAGACTTGAAGTTTTACCTGAAACAACAAAATGTGTTCATTGCAGAGAAAAGCTAGTAGAAACAGGTGACAACAACATAAGACCTATAGAAGAGAAGGTTATACCAGTATATATGAGAGAAAAGCAGGAAATGGACCCCGAGGATACTTGGCAGGATATGGCAAGGTGGAATGAACATGCATACGGGGCAGGTGCAGGATCCTATTACGGGGGTACTGACCTTGATGAGGATAGGGGAATAGTAGAAATGGTTGAAGGTATACCCTATTTCAAAGGAAAAGATGGGGTTTTTTATGAAGATGTGTATGGGCATGATGATGAGAGTAGCCCAATAGAAAAGGTAGTAGGCGAAACAGAAGGTGAAAAGTTTAAGGATAAAGAATAAAGCTGTGGTTTATCCATAGCTTTTTTTTAATTATAAGGTTACTTGATAGAAATGGTAACTAATGTTACAATTTTCACGACGATTAAAGATACTTGTTAGAAAGTATGAACTGGACTAGGAGTGATAATCTGTGATATTTGCTTTAACTGCATTTCTTATTGTTATAATAGATCAGCTTACAAAATATTTCATTATAATTACAATGTATCCTAATGAAACAGTACCTGTAATAGAAAACATTTTTCATATTACTTTCGTAAGAAACCCAGGAGCCGCCTTTGGTATATTACAAAATAGAATGGCCTTTTTTATTCTTGTGACTTCTTTAGTTATTTTGCTTCTTGTGGGGGTATACTGGAAACTAGCACAAAAAAATGTTATTTTAACTATTGCATTATCTTTACAACTAGGTGGTGCCGTTGGAAATCTTATAGATAGAATTAGATTTTCCTATGTGGTAGATTTTTTGGATTTTAGAATTTGGCCTGTGTTTAATGTAGCAGATATGGCAATTGTTATCGGAGTAATTTTATTAGCTTGGCAATTATTAACTTGGCAAGAACAGGTTGGGTGATTGAATGAAGAAGATCTTTATTCCAGAACAAGATAATTTTGATAAGAGGATAGATCTTTTTTTATCAAGTATGCTACCTGAAATGAGCAGGAGTCAAATACAGAAATTAATAAATGAAGGTTCTGTAAAGGTAAACAATGATAATACTAAGGCCAACTATAAACTGAAAGATATGGATGAAATTATTTTATCCTTGCCTGAACCTAAACCCTTAGACGTTGAACCAGAAAAAATTGATATAGAAATATTATATGAAGATAGTCATTTGGTGGTAGTAAATAAACCCCAAGGAATGGTGGTACATCCTGCCCCAGGAAATTATTCAGGTACATTAGTTAATGCACTTTTAGATCATTGTAAAGATTTATCAGGTATTAATGGTGTCTTGAGACCTGGTATTGTCCATAGAATTGATAAAGATACTTCTGGGGTACTAGTGGTTGCAAAAAGTGATAAGGCCCATCTGAATCTTGCTGCCCAAATAAAGGAGCATAGCGTGAATAGGGTTTACAAAGCATTAGTATATGGAAATATAAATAGGCCAGCGGGTATCATAAAGACAACTATTGGACGTCATCCAGTAGATAGAAAAAGAATGGCAGTTGGAGTAAAGAATGCCAAGGTAGCGGAAACTCATTTTAGGGTTCTAGAGAATTTTAAAGATTATACTTTCATTGAAGCAAAGTTAAGGACTGGTAGAACTCATCAAATAAGAGTACATATGAGCTATATTAAACATCCTGTTGTTGGTGACCCTAAGTATTCAAAGGCAAAAAATAATTTAGGTTTTAAAGGACAGGCTCTTCATGCTGAAACATTAGGTTTTTTGCATCCGGATCATAATAATTATATGGAGTTTAAGGCTCCATTGCCTGATTATTTCCAAAAGGCACTAAATATTTTACGTACTTAATTATTGAAGGGAGAATAAACATGCAGGACAAGCTGGTTAGAGCTACTGCGGCTGATGGTAATATTAGGATAGTTGCAGCAAACACTACTAAACTTGTAGAAAAAGCAAGACTTATACATGGTACTTATCCTACTGCAACAGCTGCCCTTGGAAGGATTTTAACTGGTGCTCTTTTAATAGGAGCGGGTCTGAAAAACCAGGAGACAGTTACTATCAAAATTGAAGGTGACGGACCATTGGGAGTCCTTTTGGCTGTGGCTGGTAACAAGGGTAAAGTAAAAGGGTATGTCAGTAATCCTCACGTATATATTGAACCTGAACAATCTGGAAAAATGGATGTGGGAAAAGCTGTAGGTCAAGGAATGCTTTATGTTATCAAAGACCTTAAATTAAAAGGAGTCTATACAGGTAGTTCTCCGCTAATTAGCGGAGAGATTGGCGATGACATATCACATTACTTTCATTCTTCCGAACAAATACCAACTGCTGTGGGCATGGGTGTACTGGTAGATAAAGACACTACTGTTAAAGGCGCTGGTGGTTATTTAATACAATTATTGCCTGACGCTCCAGAAGAGATTGTTGCCCATTTAGAAAAAAAAGTTATGGAGTTGGGTGCAGTAAGCAGTTTTGTTGAAAAGGGCAAGGAAAGCATGGATATCGTGGAATACTTATGTAATCCTTGGAATGTGGTAGTTCATGAGGAAAAAGAAGTAGATTTTGAATGCGGATGTAGTATCGATAAAATAGAAAAAATTGTGATCAGTTTAGGGGAAGCGGAAATAAAAGATATTATTAATACTGAAAAGAAGGCCGAACTTGTGTGTCACTTTTGCAATGAAACCTACGAGCTAGATGAAAAAGCACTTTTAGATATTTTGGCCAAAGCTAAAGGAGACGAGAGTTAATGTACATAGGAGCCCATGTATCCATTGCTAAGGGATTTGCAAAAGCGGTTCAAACTGCAGAAAGCATTGGCGCAAATACTTTACAGTTTTTTACACGAAACCCTAGAGGAGCAAAGGCAAAGAAATTTGATGATCAAGATCTGAAAAAGTATAAAGACTTACTAAAGAAACATAAATTTGGGCCAGTAATGGCCCATTCCCCATATACTATAAACTTAGCGTCGCCTGTAGAGGATTCCTGGAATTTTTCTATTGAGACAACTGCAGATGATTTATTAAGAATCGAAAGATTAGACGTACCATATCTTTGTATTCATCCGGGTAGACATGTTGGTAAAGGATTGCCTTTTGCAATAGGGAGAATTATTCAAGGTTTGAACCAGGTGTTTGAAAAGGTAAACAATAATACCATGATTCTTCTTGAAACAATGGCTGGTTCAGGTACTGAGATTGGAAGTACCTTTGAAGAGCTTCAGGATATAATAGAGCATTGTAAATACAAGGAAAGATTAGGTATATGCTTTGATACATGTCACGTTTATTCTGCAGGTTACGATATAAAAAATGAGTTACAAAGCGTTTTAGATCACTTTGATAAGCTCATTGGGATATCAAGGCTTAAGGCATTTCATCTAAATGATTCTTTAAAGCCAATTGGTAGTAAAGGAGATAGACATGCTTCTTTAGGAGAAGGGGAGCTAGGAATTGGTTTCTTTAAAGAACTTGTAAAGATAGATTATTTCAAGAACATACCTTTTATTCTTGAGACACCTGGAGGTATTGAAGTATATCCTAAAGAGATAGATATACTACGGCAGGAGTGAGTTATAGGTGGAAAAAATAGTTCATACATATAAATGTAATGATTATGAAGATACAAGGATAAAGGAATATATTAATAGGATAATCAATGACTCATTTCTAAATCAAGTTTTTAAAAGTAAAACAGTCTTTATAAAACCTAACTTACTTACCAGAAGAACTCCAGAACAGGCAGTAACAACTCATCCCATCTTGGTTAAAGAGGTTTGCAGTTACTTTATTACTAAGGGAGCCCGAGTTATTATTGGTGACAGTCCTGGGGGACCTAATTCAATATCAAGATTAAGGTCTGTTTATAAAGCTACAGGAATGGATTGGGCGGCAGAAGAATCCGGGGCTGAATTGAATTTTGATCTTACTCCATACAAGGTGAATATTAAACTAAAAAACATAGATAGAGAACTACAGCTCCTTAAAGCTGTTGTGGATAGTGATTATCTAATAAACATGCCAAAACTAAAAACACATGGGTTAACTGTAGTTACCGGTGGACCCAAAAACCTTTACGGATGCATCCCTGGACTAATCAAGGCAAAATATCATTTAGAACTTTCAGATATAGAAAACTTTTGTGATTTGATTATTAAAATCAATGAATTTTTGAGCCCCAGTATTACTATAATGGATGCTATTGTTGGTATGGAAGGAGAAGGCCCATCTAGTGGATCACCAAAATTTGCAGGTTATATAATTGCTAGTACAGAGAGTTATCAAGTTGACATTGCTGCAGCCCAAATTATTGGAATAAAACCTTCAGAAATACCACTCCTTAAGCTTGCCCATGAAAGAGGTATTATTTCTTTAACAGATGATATAGTTACTCATCTTGGTGATACTAATAAAGAGGTTGTACCTTTTGAGATACCTGTTGCAACTAAGTATGCCGATTTTTCTGATCGGTTTGCCAAAAGAGTTCCTAAAAGACTATTAGGTAGTATTTATAAATGGTTAAAACCTGTTGTAAAATTTTCAAATGAAAAGTGTACAGCATGTAAAATGTGTATTGAAAGCTGCCCTGCTGAAGCATTAGTGATGGAAAAGAAAATTCCAAAAGTTGATTTGAATGAATGTATTTATTGTTATTGCTGTCAGGAACTTTGCCCAAGTAGTGCAGTAACTGTTAAAAAGCCAGTCCTAGCAAAATGGTTGTTTAATTAGCAATACAATCTTGACGCTTAGTTATTAATTAAGTTATACTTCTTTTACCAGATAAGTCAGATACATAAATACAGAAGTCAGAAGTCAGAATAAGGGCTTAAATTTTGTTCTGAATTCTGTGTTCTGAGCTAATTAAATATTTAGGGGGTTTTATTAATGGATATCAACTTAAAAACTAAAACTGTCATAATGGATGCAGATAAAATTCGCAGAAGTTTAACAAGAGTTGCACACGAAATCATTGAAAAAAATAAGGGAACTGAAGATCTAGTTCTAATAGGAATTAGGAGCCGAGGAGTTCCCCTGGCATATCGTTTAAATGAGATTATAGAGCAGATTGAAGGCCATAAAGTGGTTACAGGTATAATTGATATTACATTATATAGGGATGATCTTAGTACTTTGGCAGAACAACCTGTATTAAATAAAACCGAGATTGCTTTTGATTTAAAAGGGAAAAATGTGGTATTAGTGGATGATGTATTATATACAGGAAGGACAGTTCGAGCAGCTCTTGATGCGATGGCTGATTTAGGTAGAGCGAAAACTGTTCAATTAGCAGTACTAATTGATAGGGGGCATAAAGAACTACCAATTAGAGCAGATTTCATTGGGAAAAATGTTCCAACATCAAAAACTGAGGTTATAGCTGTTCTGTTAAAGGAAACAGATGGTGTTGATGAAGTCGTTATTCAAGAAAGAGCATAAGGGAAGTATACTTTACTAATGAAGTGTACTTTATGATAAACATCAAAAGGATATAGCGTATATTAGCTATATCCTTTTTTGAATTTACAATGACGATATCTGTTATTTTTCTTTTAGGATACGAACAGTTTATCAATCAAATCTTTATCTGGAGTTACATAAACTGTTTTGTAGTTCTCATAAGTTACGAGACCAGGTTTTGCACCCTTGATTTTTTTCACATTCTTAATTTGAGTGTAGGCTACTGGTAAATTAGCTGAATACTTTCCTTTACTGTGATATGCAGCCAATAGAGCTGCCTTTTTTATTATATCATCAGTAATTCCCCCCCCCTCTAGCTTTAAAATTACGTGGGATCCAGGTATATCCTTAGCGTGAAACCAGAGGTCACCATCTTTTGCCACTTTAAAAGTAAGCCAATCATTTTGCTTATTGTTTTTACCTACAAGTATTTTATAGCCTTCAGTAGTAATAAATGTATTTGGTATAGGCTTAGCTTTATCTTTTTTATCAAGCTTGTTCTTCAATTTCAAATAACCACTTTCATTCAATTCTTGTTCTATCTGAGCAAAATCTCCGTGAGAGTTGGTTTCTGAAAGCCAAAAGTCTAAAGACTCTAGGTAGTCTAATTCCTCTCTTGAATGTTGGGCCTGTACTGCTGCCTTTTTTGCAGCATTTTTTGCTTTATTATACCTTTTGAAATATCTTTGAGAGTTTTCAGCGGGTGACAGTTCAGACCGCAACTTTATGGTAACAGGTGTATTATCATGGTAATAATCTGCAACCTGTATTTCATCCATACCCCTTTTTACTAGGTGCATATTAGCTGTAAGCAATTCACCAAAAATTTTATCTTGCTGGGAATTCTTACTTTCTTGAACCGTTAGTAATTGTATTCCTAGCTTTTTTTCACATCTTTTTATCTCTTTTGAGATACTGTTCTGTAAGTTGCTTTTCTTTGAAACAAAATGACTATTCTTTAACAACCAGTCATAGTATTCATCTACCGTTTCATTAATAGACTTTAAGTGCAATACCTGTTCATTATGATACTCAGGTACATTTATTGGTGAAAAACCTCTGTATTGCTCATTTTTATCAAGAAGTATTATAGGCATATAGCTATTGGTTTGAATAGTATCTTTTAGATATATTACTGACTGCCAGATTAGATTTAACTCATAATCACCACAGTATTCAAGAATTGTGCCCTTTAAATTAACTTTTGCAGCTAATTGGGTAGCTAGTATGGGGCTAAGTCCCATTATGGTATTTAGAAGTGCTTTTTCCATAGGAAGGGTCATTTCTTGTGCAAGCAATTTAGTAGAGAACTGTTCCTGGCTAATTTCTAAAATATTAAGCTTATCTTGATAGGGTGGTGAGATGTATTCAACTCCAGGTAAAACTTGACGGTATTGACTAGTGCCATAGGACACCTTCTTTATACTATCAATAATCTTATTTTCATGTTCATTAAGAAGAATAAGATTGCTATGCTTGCCCATAATCTCAATGATTAATGTTTTCTGTGCTATCTCACCTATTTCAGTATGATTTTCGATAGATATTTTTAATACCCTGTCAAAAGATAGTTGCTCAATTGATAAGATTTTTCCTCCTTCAAGATGTTTTCTCAGGACCATACAAAATAATGGAGGAGATTTTGGATTATCAAATGTTTTCTTAGTTATACATATCCTTGCGTAGACCGGATGAGCAGATACAAGTAGCTTAAAGCTTTCCCTGTATTTTCTTAAATGTAGTACTATTTCACCAGGATTTGGTTGGTAAATTTTATCAATACGTGCTTCTGAAATTTTTTGCTGTAATTCCTGATTTATTGCATTCATTGTAATACCGTCAAAAGCCATGGGTATCCTCCTTGAGCGGGTGACTATACTTGTTATTTTTTGAGCAATTGCTTTTCAATAAGTATAGCATTGGTATTATACTTAAGCAATTTGCGTTCATTTTTTTTGTAGGACATGAATAAAGATTTATATGTACATGTTCAAGAGGAAGATACAAGGAGATGAATATTGTGAGGAATGATAAATGGTATCAGCTTAGCAGTCAAGAGGTTCTAGAAGCATTACAAACAAATCAGGAACAGGGCTTAGAAAACATTATTGCTGAAAAAAGATTATCTATATATGGATCAAACACACTAGAAGAAAAGGAGCAAATTAATCCATGGAAATTGTTCTTCAGTCAATTTACTGATTTTATGGTTTTAGTTCTTTTAGGTGCTACAATGATTTCGGGTATACTAAAAGAATATGCAGATGCTATAACAATACTTTTAATAGTTTTCGTAAATGCTATCTTAGGTTTTTTTCAGGAATATAAAGCAGAAA
Organism: Desulfitibacter sp. BRH_c19; assembly: GCA_001515945.1. Lineage (NCBI taxonomy): Bacteria > Bacillati > Bacillota > Clostridia > Neomoorellales > Desulfitibacteraceae > Desulfitibacter > Desulfitibacter sp. BRH_c19. The sequence continues at coordinate 325,355 of LOER01000016.1, read as the reverse complement.
AATCATTAGAAGCTCTAAAGAGTATGACTGCACCTGAAGCATCTGTTATCAGAAATAGTACCAGAAAAAAGATAAAAGCTGCAGAATTGGTTCCAGGTGATATAATTTTCCTTGAGTCTGGCGATAAAGTCCCTGGGGATGCTAGGGTTATAGAATTATCTAATCTAGAAGTAGAAGAAGCAGCCATTACTGGTGAATCCCACCCTGTTAAAAAGAAGGTTGATCCCCTCAATAAAAGTGAAATTGGGTTAGGCGATAGATATAATATGGTTCATATGGGAACGGTAATTACACGAGGCAGGGCAGTAGCAGTAGTGGTTGCTACTGGTATGAAAACAGAGATGGGGCAGATTGCTGGTCTTATACAGTCTGTTAAAACTGAAGAGACTCCATTGCAGAAAAGGCTTGATGGACTTGGTAAGTGGTTAGTAGCTCTTTGCCTTATTATTTGTGCCGTTGTATCTATTACTGGAATTGTTAGGGGAGAGCCTGTATATAAAATGTTTTTGGCAGGTGTAAGCCTTGCTGTTGCCGCAATACCAGAGGGATTGCCTGCAATAGTTACGGTTGCTTTGGCAATTGGGGTTCAAAGAATGATTAAAAGAAATGCTATTATTAGAAAATTGCCTGCTGTTGAGACATTAGGATGTGCCACTATCATCTGTTCAGACAAGACAGGGACATTAACACAAAACCAAATGACAGTAAGAGAAATTGTGACTACTAGTAAGTCTTTTACAGTAACTGGTGAAGGATATGATCCCAAAGGAGATATTCTAGAAAATAACCTTAAAGTAGATTTCCAAAAGAATAAAGAGCTGATAAAGCTTCTAAAAATAGGCGTTCTGTGCAATAATTCTCGATTAGAGAAGGATAATCTTCATATCGACGGATTAATGCGAAATAATAAAGAAAAGGGAAATTGGGGTATTAATGGTGACCCAACTGAAGGTTCATTAACTGTCTTAGGAGCTAAAGTAGGAATATGGAAAGAAACTATAGAAAGAAAAGAAAAAAAAATCTGTGAAATTCCTTTTGATTCCGAAAGAAAAAGAATGACAACTATATATGAAACATCAGATGGTGCTAAGAAATCCTATGTCAAGGGTGCACCTGAAATCGTATTGCAAAATTGCTCCCATATCCTAGTACAAGATAACATCGTCCCCCTAACTTCTACTTTACGCAAACACATTTTGGATCAAAATATAAGGTTAGCCAGCAAAGCATTACGTGTTCTTGGTTTAGCCTATAAAGAATTAGCTTATGGGGAAGATTTCAATGAAGATGTAGCCGAAGTTGACCTGATTTTCGTCGGACTTGCTGGTATGATTGACCCTCCAAGAACTAGCGCAATTAAGGCCATTGCTGCATGTAAACAGGCAGGGATAAAGCCTGTAATGATTACTGGAGATTATAAGGCTACTGCAGAAGCCGTTGCAAAAGAATTAAACATCTGTAGTAGTCCTGATAGTGTAATAGATGGCAGTCAGTTAGATAAATTAAATGATAACCAATTGGAAAAAAGGGTGGAAGGAATAAATGTATATGCCAGGGTCAGCCCCAAACATAAACTCAGAATAGTAAGAGCTTTAAAGAATAATGGTCATATTGTGGCTATGACAGGAGATGGAGTAAACGACGCACCAGCTGTTAAAGAAGCAGATATTGGAGTGGCTATGGGAATAACAGGAACAGATGTTACAAAAGAAGCCTCTGCAATGGTTTTAGCGGATGATAATTTCGCTACTATAGTAGCAGCAATAGAAGAAGGCCGTGGTATTTATGATAATATTCGTAAATTTATTAGATACCTCTTGTCCTGTAATGTAGGAGAAGTTATGGTTATGTTTTTGGCTGCTTTAATGGGGATGCCCTTGCCACTAATACCTATCCAAATATTATGGGTAAATCTAGTTACTGATGGCCTTCCAGCAATGGCATTAGGTGTTGATAATAATGCCAAGGATCTTATGTTTAGAAAACCAAGACATCCTAAAGAAAGTGTATTTAGTGGTGGATTAGGTAAAAAGATTCTTGTGAGAGGTTTTCAAATTGGGTTAGCGACATTATTTGTATTTTGGTTAGCGCTACAGCTTGGTGGTGGAGATTTGGTATTAGCTAGAACAATGGCATTTTCTACATTAGTTTTCTCACAGCTTTTTCATGTCTTTCATTGTAAATCTGAAAGATATTCTCCTTTTGAAGTTGGTGTATTATCTAATCCTGCATTAATTGTAGCGGTATGCTGTTCGATTGCAATGCAGTTGACTGTTATATATCTTCCATTTCTTCAACCAGTTTTCCAGACAACGAGTTTGAATTGGCTTCATTGGTCAGTTATATTATTAGTTGCTGGATGGAAGACTTATTTAACTGCTATTTATCATTATATAGCCAAACCAATTAGAAGGAAATTAGTATACCTTAATAACTAAAAAATTCAGAAGTAGTAGTTTTTTAAGGTTTTATTCTGGCTACTGAATCTGTATTTTCTGTATTTTATTAAAAAGATTTGGTATAGAGAATATTGAATGTTATAATAGTTTAAAGATGTTGTCCATGGAGGAATTATTGTGATAAAAAGTATGACAGGGTATGGTAGAGGGGAAACTACCGGAGAAGGTAGAAAATGGATAGTTGAAGCAAAATCAGTTAATCACAGGTTTTTGGATATATCTATAAAGCTACCCAGAGGTATAACCCTTCTTGAAGAAAGAATAAGGGGAGAAATAAAGAAAAAAATAGCTAGAGGCAGAATAGATGTTTATGTTAAGATACAAGATGAAGGAGAACAAAAAAGACAGGTGAAACTTGACAAAGAGCTCTCTAAAGCATATTATTCAGCTTTAGAGGAGATTTCTGATATTTTACCAGTTATGAAAGAGATTAAGACTATGGATATTGCAAATATGCCTGAAGTATTAGGAATTGAGGAACCTGAAGAGGATCTTGACTTATACTGGTCTCTTTTACAAAAGTCTTTAGTTAATGCCATTCAACAGATGGTTAACATGCGAGAAAAAGAAGGTCAGGAACTATATAAGGATTTGAGCCTAAAAGCTGATTTTATCCATGGGTCTTGTAAGCATTTAAAGGAGCAAGCTCCTTCCGTAGTGAATGAATATCAAGACAAGCTTTCAAAAAAATTGAAGGATGCACTTTCTGGTTGGGAAGTGGATGATAATAGATTATTAACTGAAGTAGCAATCATGTCTGACAGGATGAGTATCGATGAGGAGATAGTAAGACTCGAAAGTCATCTTAAACAGCTAAAAAAGGAACTTTTGTCTGGTGAGTCTGTAGGAAGAAAGTTAGACTTTTTAATCCAGGAATTGAATAGGGAAGCAAACACCATAGGATCAAAAAGCAGTAATTATGATATTAGCAGCTTAGTTGTAAATATTAAGACAGATATAGAAAAGATGCGCGAGCAGGTTCAAAATGTGGAGTAAAAACTTTCGAAAATGGAGGGGAAATCTGTGTCTATTAAATTAATTAATATTGGGTTTGGAAATATTGTATCTGCAAATAGGATAATTGCCATTGTAAGCCCGGAGTCAGCTCCCATTAAGAGAATTATTCAAGAATCAAGAGAAAAGGGAATGCTTGTGGATGCTACATATGGGAGAAGGACAAGAGCAGTAATTATTACAGATAGTGACCATGTTGTCTTATCAGCTGTACAGCCAGAAACAGTTGCACATCGATTAAATGTCAAAAATACAAATAATGCTGGGGATGAAGGAGTAGACGGCTAAAAGTGAGTATATCAGGTTTATTAATTGTTATTTCTGGTCCATCAGGTGCTGGCAAAGGGACATTATGTAATTTAATAAAGAAGGAATTTCCTAGTATTTATTATTCAACATCGGCCACCACGAGAAGTCCGAGACAAGGGGAGAGGCATGGGGTTGATTACTTGTTTATGCCTAAAGAAGAGTTTTTAAATTTGAAAGAAAATAATGGTCTTCTTGAATGGGCTGAGGTCTATGGGAATTTTTATGGAACCCCTAGGAGTCTGGTGGAAGAGAATATTGCAGCTGGAAAAGATGTTATATTAGAAATCGATATTCAAGGGGCATTACACATTAAAAAACAATATCCTGAAGGAGTCTTTATTTTTATTGTGCCTCCATCCATTGGAGAATTGAAAAGAAGAATTGAAAGTAGGGGACAGAACTCGCCTGAGGATATTTCAAGACGATTGAAAAGTGTTCATACTGAATTGGCTTACGTATCAGAATATGATTACGTAATTGTTAATGACAAAATAGAAACCGCTATCGCAAAACTAAAATCAATAATAAATGCAGAAAAGTGTAGACCACAAAGACGTAAAATTAATTTTGATTAAAGGAGATTTTGCTAAATGAATCAACCACCTTTAGATTTACTTTTACAAAAGGTTGACAATAAGTATTCTTTAGTAGTTAAAGCTTCCAAAAGAGCCCGTAGAATCACAGCAGGGGAGATTATGGATTTAAATGGTCTAGCTATAAAAGGAAAACCTGTGACCTTGGCACTATTTGAGCTGGCAAATAAAGATACTTACAAGACAGTAGAAGAAATTCTGATAGAAAACGGTGATAAATGGAATGAAGTTAAAGAATAAAAAATTATTGGTTGGAGTAACAGGAGGGATTGCTGCTTATAAGTCATGTGAGCTTGTAAGCCTATTAGTAAAGAATGGAGCTGACGTTCGGGTAATAATGACTGAAGCAGCTCAAAAATTTGTTTCTCCTGTAACCTTTTCTGCATTAACAAATAACCCCACATCTGTACATTTGTTTGGAAACAAAGAAAATATACCTCATATTGAATTGGTACAAAATGCCGACATGTTGGCAGTAGTTCCTGCAACGGCTAATATTATTGGTAAATTAGCCAATGGGATAGCAGATGATCTTTTATCATCCTTGCTTTTGGCAGCTAACTGTCCTGTTTTTATTGCTCCTGCAATGAATATAAATATGTACCAAAACATGGCTGTTCAAAGTAATATTAGTAAACTCAAAAATAGGGGTATTTTCATAATGGATCCTGATGAAGGACATTTAGCTTGCGGTACCATTGGCAAAGGAAGATTACCCGATCCTTCTAGAATATTTAAAGAGTTATGCAGCATTCTTGAACCCCAAAGGTTGTTTAGCGGTTTAAATGTTTTAGTTACTGCGGGTGGAACCAGAGAGCCCATTGATCCAGTCAGATACATAGGTAATAGAAGTTCCGGTAAGATGGGGTATGCTTTAGCAGAGGTTGCAAAAGATCTAGGAGCTAATGTTACTATTATTTCTACAGTTGAAAATAGGAAGTGTAAGTTGGACAGGCATATTAGTGTAGAAACAGCCCAGGAGATGTACCAACAAGTTCTACAGAATTATCAAGTACAAGACATTATTATCATGGCAGCAGCAGTAGCTGATTATATGCCAACCTTCATACACGACGACAAGATAAAAAAGACAGCAGATGAGTTGATTGTGAAGTTAACAAAAACCCCTGATATTTTATCAATCCTTGGATCACAAAAGAATGATAAGATTTTAGTTGGATTTGCGGCAGAAACAGAGGAATTAGAGAAGTCTGCAATGAACAAATTGGTGAGAAAGAATGTTGATTTAATAGTTGCCAATGATGTCTCTAATGCAGCCATAGGTTTCTCATCTGAAAATAATCAGGTATCGATTTTTGACAGGAATGGGATCATTGTTAAAAGTAAGCTTCTGCCTAAAACGGAAATCGCAAAACTCATTTTAAATACAATTGCTAAGTTAGATTTATTTAAGAAAACAATCATACGAAAAGGAGTGGATAACAATGATTAGAAAATTATTTACTTCGGAATCAGTAACTGAGGGCCATCCTGATAAAATAGCCGATCAGGTCTCTGACAGTATATTAGATGCAATACTATCAGAAGATGAAAATGCAAGGGTTGCCTGTGAAACTACTGTTACCACGGGCTTAGTTTTGGTATCCGGTGAGATAACAACAAGGTGCTACGTTGATATTCCCAAAATTGTTAGACAAACAATCAGAGAAATAGGTTATACACGTGCTAAATTTGGTTTTGATGCTGACACTTGTGCAGTTTTAACAGCAATTGATGAACAGTCACCAGACATAGCGTTAGGCGTAAACAAGGCTCTAGAAGCAAAAAAAGGAGAAATGTCAGAAGAAGAAATAGAGGCAACAGGAGCTGGAGATCAGGGAATGATGTTTGGATATGCTTGTGATGAAACTCCAGAACTTATGCCATTGCCTATAGCATTGGCACATAAGCTTACTAAAAGATTATCAGAGGTAAGAAAACAGAGAATTTTACCCTATCTTCGTCCAGATGGGAAATCGCAGGTTACAGTAGAGTATGAAGATGATAAGCCAGTTAGAGTAGATACAGTTGTCATTGTAAGTCAGCATAGACCTGATATAGAACAAGAAGTTATTCATAAGGATATTCTCAAATGCGTCATAAAAGAAGTTATTCCATCAGAATTATTAGATGATAAGACAAAATACTTTATCAATCCAACTGGTAGGTTTGTTGTTGGTGGACCTCAGGGTGATGCTGGTCTTACAGGAAGAAAAATAATTGTAGATACTTACGGCGGAATGTCTAGGCATGGAGGCGGAGCTTTTTCAGGCAAGGATTCCACAAAGGTTGACAGATCAGCTGCCTATGCAGCCCGTTATGTAGCTAAAAATATTGTAGCAGCAGGGTTGGCTAGTCGCTGTGAGCTTCAACTTGCATATGCCATTGGTGTTGCTCACCCAGTATCCATTATGGTAGAAACCTTTGGTACCGGGAAAATTCCAGATGCAAAGATTGTTGAATTAGTAAATAATAACTTTGATTTAAGACCAGCCGCTATAATCCGTGATTTGGATTTGAGGAAACCCATATTCCGAAACTTAGCAGCTTTTGGCCATATGGGTAGAGTAGATTTGGACGTAAATTGGGAAAGAACAGATAAGGCTGATATATTAAAAAAGGAAGCCGGAATATAAGAGAGAAGAAGATAAAGAGCTGTTTTAACGGCTCTTTATTATTTTATACTATCAGAAGTATAAGTTCAAACAAGGTAGATAGTATTCACAAAGACTAAGGCTTGCGCCTGCGTCTAAGGACTTGGCGCAAGCCAAGTTTTGTTTTAAGCCTACTATATGTTTTTCTTATAGTAGCATTGGATATTCAAATAATGCTTTTATAGGTTATCAAGCTTTCTTGTAGAAGTTATAGTGGATATATTTCCTTGTGAATTTTATAATATGAAGTGTGGTGCTAAAAGTAACATGTAAAGTTGACTTAAATTAAAGGAGGTCGTGTGTTTTGTTACTAGTAATATTTATTTACATTTCCTTATTTGCTTTTGTATTTATTTCTATTTCTAAAGCATTAAAGTTTTCTAAGATGCCTATGCATGGCAGATGGGAGTTGTACCCTGTACCAAAGGAAAAGGGTAGAGGAGAATACGGTGGGTCATATTATGAAGATGTAAAATGGTTTGAAAAACCACGTGAGATTTCCCACATGGGAGAACTGAAGGAAATGTTAAAAGAGATGCTGTTTATAAAGAATCTTTATGTTAATCAAAAACCATTATGGTGGCTTTCATATGCTTTGCATTTAGGTATTTACCTACTACTATTATGGACAGCAATGTTATTTGTAGGTGCAATAACAGAGTTATCAGGTAATGCAGTTACAAGTGTTGCACAAGGATGGGCTGGTTTTGTTTATTTTATGACATTAGTATCAGGTAATGCAGGTGCAGTTTTATTAGCTTTAGGATCGGGTGGGTTATTTTTAAGAAGACTTTTAATGGATTCCATGAAAAAATATACAACTCCCCAAGATTACTTTAATTTAGTTTTTATTTTTGTAGTAGTATTAACAGGAATTTTTGTTTCTGTTGCCGATCCGGGTTTTCAATATGGTAGAGATGTTTTTAAAGGACTTTTAACCTTTAGTGCCATTGAAGCTGGAGGTATGTTAACTCTCCACATTATATTGCTAGGACTCTTGTTGATATATATACCTCAAACTAAAATGAGTCATTATGTTGCAAAGTATTTTACTTTCCATAAAGTATTGTGGGAAAATGATCCCAATTTACCAGGTAGTGAAATTGAGAAGAAAGTTAAGGAAGCTTCAGCTTTTAAGCCTACTAAAGAAGGTTGGTCTGCTCCACACATACAACCGGGAAAGTCAGTAAGTAAAGAACAATAGCTAGGATAGGAGGGGATTAAATGATTAATGGAAAAGACTTGAAACCGCAGGATATGGGGAAACCTTCAAAACAGTTAACAAGGCTTGACAAGCTAATGGATTTACCTGCTCCCTATAATAAACCAGGAATGGAACCAGATTTTAAAGAACCCAAGGCTGAGTGGGCAGAAAAATATTGTACATCACTAGATGGGTACATTGGAATAGATACATTAACAAGACCTGAGACAAAGGAACAGGAAGACGAATTTGTTAAGAAATTTCTATCTGGTTTAGAAAAAATGTTATCTAATGAGACTAATAGGAACTTTATACAACCATTGTTATTATCCTTTGAGTATTGTGCTAAGTGTAATACATGTTCAGAGGCTTGCCATATTTTTCAGTCAACTGGAAGAAATGAGTTATACAGGCCAATATTTAGGTCCGAAGTTTTAAGAAAAATTGCCAAAAAGCATTTTAAAGGAGATAGCATTTTAAGTTCCTTTACAGGTGGAGATATTGATATTAACTGGGAGACTATAGCTAGACTTGGGGAGCTAGCTTATAGGTGTAATCTTTGTAGAAGATGTGCACAAGCTTGTCCTCTTGGGCTTGATAATGCATTATTAGCTCGAGAAATACGCAAAATCTTTAGCATGGAGATGGGGATAGCTCCAAAACCATTACATGAAAAAGGTAGCGTTTTGCAGTTGAAAACTGGTTCCTCAACTGGTATTACTAAACCAGCATTTTTAGATACTATAGAATTCATTGAAGATGATATTGAGGATATGATTGGTAGAAGAATAAAGATGCCTATTGATAAGAAGGGTGCAGATATTCTTTTGACCCATAATGCAGGAGAATTCATGGCCTGGCCTGAAAACCCTGCAGCCTTTGCAATTCTATTTGAAGAAGCAGGGCTAAATTGGACACTAAGTAGTGACTTAATAGGGTATGATAATGTTAACTACGGCATTTGGTATGACGATGCCCAATCTAAAAAAGTAGCTCTACAGCAATTTAAGGCTGCAAGAGATCTTGGTGTTAAAAGAATAGTACTTGCAGAGTGTGGTCATGCTCATAAAGCTGCAGCAATAAGTGCGGATAGAATGGTTACAGGTGAAGATTATGTTCCTAGAGAAAGTTTTCTGCCATTACTATGGGAATTGATAGAGAATAAAGTTCTTAAGGTAGATCCAAGCAAAAACAATTTTCCTGTGACAATGCATGACCCTTGTAACGTCGTTAGGATGATGGGTATTGTCAAACCCCAAAGAGACATAATTAATGCAGTATGTACACAATTTAGAGAGATGACACCACATGGTGTTAACAATTATTGCTGTGGAGGAGGAAGTGGTTTTGCTATAATGAAATCACAGAATTTCTCGGAATTTAGAGATAAAGTTAGTGCTAGAATGAAGTTTAAACAAATCCTTAATGCTTTTCAGGATACTATTGAGGATGCAAATATTCCAAAGTATGTTTGTGCACCATGTTCTAACTGTAAGGGTGCTATCAGGGATATTCTAAGCTACTATAAGGCCACAGATAAGTATAATGTGCAATATGGTGGATTAGTTGAACTGGTTGTGAATGCTCTTGTAAGTGTTGAAGAACCTTTCTTGGAGTTTTTAAGAGAAGAAGAATAAGATTAATATAAGGTCCATCCCTAGATGCAGGGATGGACCTTAATAATATAGAATAGTAAAGGGAAAAATAAGTTGTATATATCTTATGGAGGTGAGCTGCAGTTTTGATTAATAACTGGAGAGATTATATGTATCTTGTTGCAATTCCTTCAGGAGATTTATATGAGGAAGCTTTTCGGATACAAAGACTATTATCTAATAGCTGGGAAGTCTATCAAAATTTGCCACCTACCATTCATATAACAATTACTACTGTAAAGAGAATTCATCAAGAACAAATAGAGGTTTTTAGTAAGTGTGTTCAGCAGGTTTTAGATGGTTTTGATTCTATAAAAATTCAATCTAGTGGTTTTGATTGCTTTACTGAGCCGCATAAGAGTCTCATATTAAAAATTGAGGATAGTCAGAAATTGCAACAAGTACAATACCTGCTTAGGCAAGCTATAGATAAGAGTGGATTTTTAGTTGCCCCTTTAGTGGATAAGTGGATTTTTCACATAACTATTCTAAGTGAAATATTTGCTAAATCACCACTTGAGAATCATGAGTTTTTGAAGGTGTGTCAGAGAGTATCCTTGCGAGAGGCACCAATACGTGGTGTCATAGAGAGATTTGAACTTTGGAGACCTGTAATAGAAGAGAAAGAAAGAGTTGTGAGAAGGTTCTACTTAAAGTAGGTGTCCTTTTATTCTACCACCTCAACAAAAGGGGTGGTTTTTCTTTGCATAATAATAAAGGCTACGTAAAAAATAGTATTATTAGTAATTAGCTTAGGAGGGTAAAAAATGAAAGTGAAATATTATAATGGATTAATTCTATTTATAATAATAATAGTCTTAGTATTGGTGGGGGTGACAGCAGGGAATCCACTATCCCATGTTAGTGCTATTGCTCTGGGTGAGAGAGAATTAAACTGGGGTAGTAGAGGAGAAGATGTTGCAGAACTACAAAGAATGCTTGATGAAAAAGGTTTTGATGCAGGAAGAATTGATGGTATCTATGGGCCTAGGACAGCTTCTGCAGTCAGAAAATTTCAACTAAGTAGAGGCTTGACTGGTACAGGAATTGCTAATATAGCTACTATCGATCGTTTAGATAATCCAACTAAACGTGTTGCAGCAGCTGTTGAAAACGCCCCAGCATTATCTAGTGATGAAATGTTATTATTGGCAAGAACTATTCATAGTGAGGCAAGGGGTGAACCTTATGAAGGGCAGGTAGCTGTTGCTGCTGTTGTGGTAAATAGAGTTAAGCATCCATCCTTTCCAAATTCTATTCCTGATGTAATATTTCAACCTGGAGCATTTACTGCAGTAAGTGATGGTCAGATATGGCTAGAACCTAATGCTTCAGCATTTAGGGCTGCTACAGATGCGTTAAGTGGTTGGGATCCAAGTAATGGAGCAATTTATTACTGGAATCCAGCTGTGGCAACTTCAAGGTGGATTTGGAGCAGACCGATACATAGAAGGATTGGCAAACATGTTTTTGGTACATAGTCTGGTGTAAAGGAGTTGGGCAAATAGTGAAAAGTTGGTGGTATTCATTTACTGTGGGGTTATTAACAGTAGCTTTAATCTGGACAGGATACTGGGGATATACGCAAAATGAGCAGAAGAATAACCTTAGAATTTTACAGGAAACTCATTATCAGAGAGCCTTTTATGACCTGACAGGTAGTATGCAGATGGTTGAGAATGTACTCTCAAAGGTACTTGCATCAGGTACCCCCGAATATGAGAAATCACAATTAACTTTAGCGTGGCAACAAGCACATATGGCTCAAAAGGATTTAGCCCAGCTTCCATTAGGGAGAAATGTCTTGGTGCAGACGCAAATGTTTCTAAATCAACTGGGGGATTACTGCTTTACAATGGCCAATGGCTATAGACAAGAGATAATGGCTGAAAATGATAGAGAACAAATGCAGCTTCTTCATAAACAAGCTCTTGAAATAAGTCAACATCTTCAAAACCTACATATTGACATAAGTAGAGACAGATTTCCTTGGAGTAATATTGCTTTGTCAAAGCATAAGGATTGGTCTGACGCAACACGTACTCTTCCAGAGGAAACATTTTCAAATTTAGAGGACCAAATACAAACATTTCCCCAATTGATATATGATGGTCCATTCTCTGAACAGATTATTAATAGAAGCGTTGAGCTAACTGGAGATATAATTACGGAAGATGATGCTAAGAATATTGCTAGAAGTTTTCTTGGTGTTGAAGAGGGTAGGGTTAATTATAAAATAACAGAAAGTGATGAGGATGCTCCTATCCAGGTGTATTCTGTAAGAGTTATACCTACTTATGGAAATATTGGAGATCAAATTGTACTCGATATAACAAAAACAGGGGGTTATATTGCTTGGATGTTGGATAATAGGGGAGTAGGTGGAAGCGACCTTTCTCTTCAGGAGGCACAAGAGCAAGCCGAAAAATTTTTACTGGAAAAAGGGTATGATACCTTTAATGCAACTGGTGTAATCCAAAACTTTAATCAGGCTGTTGTTTCCTTTGGGGAAGTAAAAGAAGGCATCTTGGTATACCCCCATTTATTAAAGGTAAAAGTTGCATTAGATAGCGGAGAGGTTACTGGATTTGAAGCTATTAATTATTTACTAGCCAGGGAAGAGGAAAGAAATTGGCCAGAAGATGCATTATCTGAGACAGAAGCTCAAATAAAACTTCATCCTGATTTTCAAGTTCAAAGACAGCAGAAGGTGGTTATACCCCTACCAACGGGAAAGGAGGCATTCTGTTGGGAATTTAAAGGAAGTTTAGACCAAATGCCTTTTTTGGTGTATATAGATGCAAAAAGTGGTATGGAAGTTAATATTCTACGTTTTATTGAGTCAGAATATGGGTTATTGACAATGTAAGGAGCATCTTTTGATGCTCTTTTTCTCACCCTATGTGGACAAGTTTGGTATAATGAGTATAAGAAAAGGGTGGGATGCAAACGTGAAAGAATCATACGCAAATGTTATAATAAATAATAATCATAGATCATTAGATAAAACATTCCAATATCTAATTCCTGCACACCTAGCAAACAATGTGCTAGAGGGGAGTTTAGTTCTTGTCCCATTTGGTAATACATTAAAATATGGATATGTTGTTGAGTTGTCCCACAAGAAACAACATCCAAAGCTTAAAGAAATTAAAGATGTTCTAAGCCGATCCTTGAGTTTAAATGAGGAAGAAATTAGTCTAGCTAATTGGATGAGTGACTACTACTTAACAACTAGGATAAAAACACTAAAAATGTTTATTCCTGTGGGTGCGTTACCAAACATAATCAAGCAGTTTAAGTTGTTAGAAAAAGCATACATGGATGATTTAAATACTTCTGCTAAAAAATTATATGATATAGTGTATAAAGCCGGTGACAAATGGATCGATAATAATTTGTTCGAGAATGATCGTAAGTCTTATAAAAAAGCATATAAGGAACTATTAGATAAAGGTTATATTATAGAACAGCATATTGTACTGGAAACGCAAAGAAGAAACAACTGGAGAGATCAAAAGGCAATTCTAAATGTGGAGAAGTTGAGGTTAGAGAATCATTGTAGTTTAAGGAAAAGGGCACCAAAACAGTGGGCAATTGTAAAGGCCTTGCAGGAGGGTTTTGATTCATCCATTCAGTCCTTACTTGACATTACAAATGTGGATATAGGTGTTTTAAAAAGATTAATTGAGAAAGATATTATATCAATAGAGAGCTACAAGAATAAAGAAAATTATATGGATAACTCCATTTGTCTTAATAGTGACCAAAAAAAAGCCTATGAGATAGTTGCCAATGACATTGAAAACAAAAGCTACAATCCATATCTTCTCTATGGGATAACAGGAAGTGGAAAAACTGAAGTTTATATGGAAATTATGGAGCATTGTTTAAAAAAAGAACTACAAACCATATTGGTGCTACCAGAAATATTTCTGACACTACAAATAGTAAGTAGACTTCAATCTAGGTTCTCAGATCATATTGTAATCTTACATAGTAAATTAACTCCAAAAGAAAGGTACGAGGCATGGAAGTCTATAAAATTTGGTCAGAAAAAAATAATTGTTGGAGCTCGCTCAGTAGTATTTGCCCCTGTAAAAAAACTAGGAGCTATAATTATAGATGAAGAACATGATACTAGTTATAAACAAGACAATGATCCTAAATATAATGCTAGGGAGGTAGCTTTAAAAAGGGCCATGTGGCATAACTGTCCAGTTGTTTTAGGAAGTGCAACTCCATCCTTGGAAACCTTTCTAGGCACACAAACTGGAAAAATCAAATTGCTTTCTCTTCCAAAGAGGGTAAAAGATTATCAACTCCCAACCGTCCAAGTTATTGACATGAGGGATGAGCTAAGGCAAGGGAATTTAAGCATTTTTAGTAAAAGCCTACAAGAAGAGATCAGCAAAACTCTTGCTAATAAAAAACAAATTATCTTATATTTAAATAGGCGTGGTTTTGCATCTTTTGTACTATGTCGAGATTGCGGGTTTATTTTAAATTGTGTTAACTGTGAAGTTTCACTTACGTATCATCAAACAACACAAAAAATGCTATGTCATTATTGTGGCTTCAGTCAAAGTATTCCCCAGAAATGCCCAGAATGCAACTCTCTTCACTGGAAGCCTTTTGGTCTTGGGACTCAAAAAATAGAGCATGAGTTTAAAACTCTTTATCCACATGTTGATGTGATGAGAATCGATGGTGATATTTCTGATAAAAAGGAAGTTGTGCAGAATTATCTTGATGAATTTGCTAAAGGTAAGACAAATGTATTAATAGGCACACAAATGGTGGCAAAGGGGCTTGATTTTCCTAATGTTACTCTTGTAGGAGTTATTGCTGCAGATACTACACTCAATTTACCGGATTTTAGAAGTAGGGAAAAATCTTTCCAACTATTAACACAAGTCGCAGGTAGAGCAGGTAGGGGTAAATGGGAAGGAAAAGTGGTTATTCAAACATTTAATCCCCACGACATTAGTATAGTACATGCAAAAAATCAAGACTTTACTTCATTTTATAAGGATGAAATCACTTTTAGAAAAGAATATAATTACCCTCCATTTAGTCAAATTATAAGAATAGTTTTTACAGGCAGGACTGAGGATCTGGTTAATGAAGGAGCGAATTTTTTTTATAAATATTTTACCAGAAGCCTACAGCTTAAAAAAAATACTAATTTCCTGCAAATTCTTGGTCCAAATCCTTGTGGTTTGGTTAAAATTAAGGGAGAATATAGATATCAGCTCCTTGTTAAGTATGAAAAGGGAGTTAACCTAAGACCTATAGTTAAGGTTTGTCTTGATGAATTTTACCAGGCTAGCCCCTTCGCTAATAAAGTAAATGTTAGTTTAGACATTAGCCCTAATAATTTCGCATAGGAGGTTGTTTTATTGGCTATATATCAGATTGTAAAAGTGGGAGATAATATTCTTAGAGAAAAAGCTAAGCCAGTTCCGAAAATCAATTCAAGTATTATAAAACTATTGGATAACATGAAAGACACAATGGATGATGCCTTGGGAGTAGGTTTAGCAGCACCTCAGGTTGGTGTGTCGAAACGTGTGATAGTAATTGATATAGGAGAAGGTCTCATAGAATTTATTAATCCAGAAATAACCAGCTCAGAGGGGATTAAAAAAGAAGTAGAAGGTTGTTTAAGTGTTCCAGGAGTAAAAGGAGAGGTCTCTAGAGCTGAAAGAGTTATAGTTACTGGACTCAATAGAAATGGTGATCAGATCGAAATAAAGGCTGAGGGTCTTTTGGCAAGGGCACTTCAGCATGAAATTGATCATTTAGAAGGTGTTCTGTTCATTGATATTGCAAATAATATTGAAGAGATAGATTAGGTGATAAAAATGAAAGTAGTGTTTATGGGTACTCCAGACTTTGCTGTCCCCACACTAAAAAAAATATATAGTTCTGCTTTTAAAATACCCCTTGTTATTACTCAACCAGATAGAAAAAAGGGCAGGGGTAAAAAATTTCAAGAACCTTCTGTAAAAATAGCTGCGCGGGAGCTAGGCTTAACTGTCATGCAACCACATAACATTAGCGAGCAGTCAATAATTGAATTACTTAGGAATATAAATCCCGATGTAATTGTTGTAGCAGCATATGGACAGATTATTCCAAAAGAAATATTGGAGCTACCAAAATATGGTTGTTTAAATGTTCATGCAAGCCTTTTGCCAAAGTACCGAGGTGCAGCCCCAATACACTGGGCTATCATTAATGGAGAAGAAGAAACAGGTGTTACCATAATGCAAATGGATGAAGGTCTCGATACCGGGGATATCTTAGCACGGAAATCTATTAAAATAAATGTTGATGAAACATTAGGAGATATACATGATAAGCTCGCAAACCAAGGAGCAGAATTAATGATACGAGTATTAGATAAATTGCCAGAAGGTATAAACAATCTTCCCCAGGAAAAATCTTTAGCAGTTTATGCCCCGAAAATCGAAAGAAAGATAGAACAAATTAATTGGAAAAAATCTGCTTTTGATATTCATAATCTTATCCGTGGACTAAATCCATGGCCTGGTGCATATACAAAATTATCTAATGAGACTATAAAGGTATGGATGAGTGAAATTGTTAGTTTAAATGATGGTGAAGATAAACCAGGAACCATTTTAAAAATTGATTTAGTTAATGGTATAGAGGTACAAGCTGGCCAAGGAATAGTAAGGCTTCTTGAGTTACAATTACCAGGCAAAAAGAGGTTAAAGGTTAGTGAATTTCTAAAAGGAAAATCCATACAAGAAGGATCAACTTTTACTTATTGAGGTGTTTATAGTGAAATCAAGGAAAAGGGTGTTCATAGGGTTAATATGCTTTAGCTTATTACTGCTGTTTGGAGTATTGATTTTTAGTTGGCATCTATTTTTTAAGAGTACTGATATATATCAGCAAATTGTAGTATTTGCAATTATAGCTATTTTCTGTACCATCCTTATCTTTTTGGGATTTGGTATAGTTGGATTAATTATTGCTCTTTGGAAAGAACAAAACATGCCTCCGCTTTTGCAAAATATAATGCTATTAGCAGTAAATACCCTATTCCCTGTAGCGTTATATATTGGGCGAATTCTTGGTATAGACCAGCAAATCATAAAGAGCTCTTTTATTGAAGTTAATAATCAACTTGTAAAATCTAAAAGATTAACCATAGCACCGGAGAAAATCATGATATTGGCCCCACATTGCATTCAGAATAGTGATTGTCAACATAAAATCACAATTGATTCTACAACTTGCGTTCGTTGTGGAAAATGTCCTGTGGATGATTTACATACAATAGCTGAAAATTATGGAGTAAAATTGGTAGTCGCATCAGGAGGCACATTAGCAAGAAAATTTATCGAACAAAACAGACCAAAAGCTGTAATCGCAATTGCTTGTGAACGGGATCTAACTAGTGGTATAAAAGATAGCAAACCCTTACCTGTATTGGGAATATTAAATATAAGACCAGAGGGACCATGCTTTAATACAAACGTTAGTATGAATGCAGTAGAGGATGCCATAGAATTTTTCCTTTATAACACTACTAGGAGAAGAGTTCCTTTTGAATCTCAAAACCAAAAGCCATTGATCTAGGCTCTTAGATAAGTATTGGTAATTCATTTAAATGATAATTTTAAGTTATATTGACAAAGTGGTATAATATAAATAAGAAGTACATGTATGCTAGCACTATATATAATGACTCAAAAAGAGGTGATTTTAATGTTAATGAATCTTACACTATTACTTTTAATACCTGCTATTATTCTATCTCTTTATGCACAGTTTAAGGTGAAATCAACTTTTAATAAATACCTTAAGGTAGCTTCTGCTAAAGGGGCAAATGGTGCTATGGTAGCACAGAGAATTCTTGGAAATAATGGTATGCATGATGTAAAGGTGGAAATCAGTCCTGGCAAGCTATCTGATCACTATGACCCAAAATCTAAGAAAGTACGTTTGTCACCAGAGGTTTATTCTGGGACTTCACTTGCTTCACTAGGAGTTGCTGCACATGAGGTAGGTCATGCAATTCAGCATAATAATGGCTACTTCCCATTGGAATTAAGGTCAACCTTTGTTCCGGTGGCTCAGATAGGTTCAAGCCTATCATTTCCTATTATTATTTTAGGATTATTTATGGGTAATCCGACATTTTTAAATGCTGGAATATACCTTTTTGCGGCAGTAGTTTTATTTCAGGTAATAACTTTACCAGTTGAGTTTAATGCCAGTAGTAGAGCTATTGGCCAGCTTCAGGCCCATGGTTTTATTGCGCCACAGGAAGTAAAAGGAGTACGAAAGGTACTTCAAGCAGCAGCTCTCACATACGTTGCTGCAGCGATAGCCGCCATTTTGAACCTGGTTAGACTCTTAATTTTATCAAGGATTATGGGTGACGATTAAGTCGAGGAAAAAGGTAGGAGTAGAAAACATGGATAGAGTCAGAGATTCAGCCTTAAAAGCAGTTTATGAGGTTCTAGAAAAGGGTGCTTTTACAAATATTGCAGTAAATAATTTGCTCAAGGAGGCTAATTTTAGTCCCCTTGAGCGTCGTTTTATTACTGAAATAGTGTATGGAACAGTTAAAAATAAGAATTCCATTGAGTGGATAATGAAGATCTTTGTTAGTAAAAAGAAGATAGACCCCTGGATAAATTATATTCTGTTGACTGGTATTTATCAGTTGATATACTTAGATAAGGTTCCTGTATCTGCAGCATGTAATGAATCAGTAAACCTAGCAAAAAAGTATGGAAACCCCGGTAGTGTGAAGTTCGTTAATGGTGTACTTAGAAATATTGCAAGAAATCAAGATGAAATATCATTTCCAGATATTAATGAGGATCCAGTAATGCATATCTCTGTTGTTTATTCCCATCCCCAATGGCTTGTAAGGCGATGGGTAGAGGAATACGGAGTTAAAGATACCATTACTCTATGCAAGCACAATAACTCAAAATCTCCTAATACAATCAGGGTAAATACATTAAAGGTTGATATTGAGGATCTTAAGGAGAACCTCTTAAATAAGGATATTAGCGTAAAGAAAACTCTCTATGCTCCAGAGGGTCTAGAGATAGAGAAGTTTGAACAAATAGATAAAATTGAGTCTTTTATACAGGGATTATTCATTATGCAGGATGAGGCATCCATGTTAGTAGCCAGGTGTTTAAGCCCAGCAGTTGGGTCTACTGTTGTTGATGCATGTGCAGCTCCTGGTTCAAAAACTACTCATTTAGCTCAATTGACAGAAGACAAGAGCAATATTTTGGCATTTGATATCCACAGTCATAAGCTTAAGCTTATTGAACAAAACGCTAGAAGACTAGGTGTTATGTCTATACAGGTTCAAAAGCAAGAAGCTCAGAGGCTTGGCGATTTATATGAAAGACAAATTGATTACCTGCTACTTGATGTTCCTTGCTCGGGACTTGGTGTTTTACGAAGACGAGCTGATTTACGGTGGAAAAAAAATCAGCAGCAGATTAAAGAGCTAGCAAAGCTTCAGTCTGAAATAATAGAAGGAGCATCGCGCTGTTTAAAGCTAGGAGGAACATTGGTATATAGTACATGTACTATGGCCCATGAAGAAAATCATGATGTAGTTAACATGTTTTTAAAGAAAAACAAGAACTATCGTTTTGATAGCCTTCTTCCATATATACCTACCAGATTAGCTCTTGACCCAGACTTGTCTTATACTGCAGAAAAAGGTTTTATGCAAATTTTACCCCAAAGACATAATATGGATGGATTTTTTATTTCACGAATAATAAGGGAGTCTTAACCAAGGCTCCCTTTGCTGATACTTTCCTACTATTATGGTAAATACTAGTACTAGAGGTGTAAAGATGAAGGATATTTTAAATTATACAAAAGAAGAGCTGGCGGACATGCTTCAAGAAGCTGGTTTTCCTTCGTACAGAGGCAAACAAATTTATGAATGGTTGTATACTAAATTAATTGATAAACCTGATGAAATGAACAACCTACCCCTTGCTTTAAGGTTATGGCTTAAGAACAATTTCAACTGTAAATTTCCGGTTATTATTAAGGAACAAATTTCTAAGATAGATGGTACTACAAAGTTTTTATTGCAGCTTAAAGATAAAAAAACAGTTGAAACCGTTTTAATGTTTCATGGGGGAAAAAATTCGAGAAAAAGGAAGACTCTTTGTATATCTTCTCAAATAGGATGTCCAATAGGTTGTGTCTTTTGTGCCACAGGTAAAATGGGTCTAGACCGAAACCTAACTACAGGAGAGGTTATTGGGCAGATTCTTACGGTAATTCAGAGACATGGAGATATTGACAATATAGTTTATATGGGAATGGGAGAACCATTATTAAACTATGATAGTGTTATAAAATCTATTAGAATAATTATAGATGAACCAGGTTTAAATATTAGTGTCCGTAAAATAACTATTTCTACTTGTGGGTTAGTACCTGAAATAAAAAAACTAGCAGAAGAAGCAATACCTTTAACACTTGCGATTTCTCTACATGCTTCAAATAATGAATTGAGAAATGTATTGGTACCTATAAATAGAAAGTATCCAATAGAGGACCTATTAGACTCTGTCAAGTTTTTTATTGACAAAACTAACAGAAAGGTAACTTTCGAGTATATTTTAGCAAAAGATTTAAATGATAGCATCTACCACGCAAAGCAATTGGCTGAATTATTAAGGAGTTTACTTTGCAATATTAATATTATACCTGCTAATCCTGTGGAAGGAACAGAAATGAGAAAGCCTAATGCTAAAACTGTAAACAATTTTTGTCATATATTACAGTCCAAAGGGATAGAAACTGTAGTGCGTAGTGAAAAGGGGTCAGATATTGACGCGGCTTGTGGTCAGTTAATGGCTAAGACAAATCTGAAATGATCAAAAAGAGGATAATGGTTCAATTAAGCGAAGTTATATACTTATTCTTGGATTATACATTAGTTTAAGTTAACATTGGTGGTGTTAAAATTAATGGAAGCAGCAGGTTTATCAAAAAAAGGATTAAGACAGGAAAATCAGGATTCTTTTTTAATTGATCAACAAAACAGAATCTATATTGTCGCAGATGGAATGGGAGGACATAATGCTGGACAGCTTGCAAGTACCATTGCCATTAATAGTGCTGATAAAATCTTTAAGAAACATAATGAAATAAATACTGATAAAAGTCAACTCATTGTAAAGGCAATGAATGCAGCTAACAAAGATATTATTAACCATGCTAGTGTTAATCCTGAAACAGTAGGTATGGGAACTACTATGACTTTTATGCACTTAGATGATAAAGCAGTTGCTTATATTGGACACATTGGAGATAGTAGAGCATATTTAATTAATGCAAAGGGGATTGTTCAGTTAACAGATGATCATTCTTATGTTGGTGAATTGCTGCGAAATGGTGGCATTACAGAAGAAGACGCTCTTAATCACCCTCAGCGAAATCTCCTTATGAGAGCAATAGGGGTGGCTACAGAGGTTGAAATTGATATACTGACACACCAAATTCACGCTAATGATATAATTCTTTTATGTACTGATGGGCTATTTAATGTCTTAAGTAACAATGATATAAGGCATATAGTATTGCAAAACTCGGTTAAAGATGCTGTTGAGGTATTAATTAATACTGCTTTATTAAGCGGTGGAAGTGATAATGTTACAGTAGTTTTAGTTAAGTGCATTTAA
Organism: Desulfitibacter sp. BRH_c19; assembly: GCA_001515945.1. Classification (NCBI taxonomy): domain Bacteria; kingdom Bacillati; phylum Bacillota; class Clostridia; order Neomoorellales; family Desulfitibacteraceae; genus Desulfitibacter; species Desulfitibacter sp. BRH_c19. Next base: position 303,741 of record LOER01000016.1, on the reverse strand, counting down.
ATAGTATGTGTTTGTAAACAAAAGATTCGGGGAAAGTCCTGCCTTCCTGTTCAGGGGTAAGATTTTGAAGGTTTATTCTGACTTCTGAATTCTGACTTCTGGCTTCACAATAGCAGGTGTGTCCCCATACCTTAATGAAATTTGAGGTGACCTAATATGGTTGATAGAGTGTTAGGAAATCGCTATAAGTTATTAAATAAACTTGGCGGCGGCGGTATGGCAGAGGTGTATAAGGGTCTAGATACACTCTTGGATCGTCAGGTTACAATTAAAATATTACGTGAACAGTATGCTAGTGATGAAGAATTTGCAAAAAGATTTAGAAGAGAAGCTCAAGCTGTAGCGCGTCTCTCTCATCCTAATATTGTTAGCATATATGATGTTGGGATTGAACAAAACACCCAATATTTAGTAATGGAATATGTTGAAGGAGTAAATCTAAAGGAATATATCTCTGAACATGGACCTCTAAAGCAGGATAAATTAATAGATATAGGAATGCAGATTTGTGATGCATTAGACCATGCCCATAGCAATAAAATAATCCATAGAGATATCAAGCCGCATAATATCTTATTAACAAATTTTGGTAAAGTAAAAGTAACTGATTTTGGAATAGCAAGGGCAGTAACTGAAGCTACTGTTACTTATAATGGTGGTTTCATGGGTTCAGTCCATTATCTCTCACCTGAACAAGCTAAGGGAGATATAACTGATTATAAGTCTGATTTATATTCAGCTGGTGTTGTTCTGTATGAGATGGCAACAGGACATATACCTCATGAAGGGGAAAGTCCTATTACCGTTGCCTTAAAGCATATTCAAGATTCTCCTAAGAGACCTACTGAGATAAATCCTGATGTCAGCCGGCAATTAGAGTTTGTTATTTTAAAAGCCATGGAAAGGGACAAGGATAAAAGATTTTCTAGTGCAGGAGAAATGAAATCTTATTTAGAGAGATTAGATAGCAGTACTCCATTTATAGTTGGTGAACGAAATAATACCTCCCACTCTGGAAAAAACAAAAAAAAGTTAAAGCCTTTTGGATGGGTACTAATTGGTCTACTTATAGTAGGACTGTTAATTGGTGGCTTCTTTTTAGCCCAGGAGATTATACGAGTAGAAGAAGTAAGGGTGCCGGATGTGATAGGTAAGAGCTTAGAAGAAGCTGGCAGGACACTTGAACAAGAAGGACTTAGGGTAGAGATTGGAAGTGAGAGGTTTCACTCTAACATTCCCAAAAACCATGTTATAGACCAAAACCCGAGACCAGAAAACGCAGTAAGAAAAGGTAGATTTGTAAGGCTTGATATTAGTCTAGGACAAAGACAGGTAGAAGTGCCGAATGTTATAGGAGAAACCTTAAGGGCAGCTAGGATAAAGATTGAAAATCTAGACTTACTTGTAGATGAAGAAATTGAAGAAGTGTTTAGTGAAGAACACCCTGAAGGACGAGTTGTGGGACAGAATCCTCTAGCTGGTGTTATGCAGGACGTAGGATCAGAGATTTCATTGGTTGTAAGTAAGGGGGCAAAGCTTGAAAATATTAAGATGCCCGACCTTAGAGGGCTAGCCCTAGCAGAGGCAGAAAATATTTTAAGAGAGAAAAGACTTGATCTAGGAATAATGTCATATGAGGATAGTGATAAATATTTTACCGGTCAAGTTGTGAGCCAGGATATTTCTCCAGGTGCTACAATTCTTCAAAGAAGTACGGTTAACCTTGTTGTTAGCAGGGGTCCAGGACCAAAACCTCAATCAGCAACTGTTACGATGTCTGTTGTAGACGATGGACAAGAACATCTCATAAAAATTGTAGTAGAAGATCAAAAAGGTATACGAGAAGAATATTTAAAACGACATCAACCAGGTGATCATATTAGAACAGCGGTTCCGTTTTATGGAGAAGGTGTTGTAAAGATATATCAAGATAATGTCCTTATTCATGAAAGACCGGTACCGTCATAGGAGGAGATTTGTTCTGGAAGGAATTGTGTTAAGCAGATATAGTAGTTTTTACTATGTACAATACGATAATAAAATATGGGAATGTAGACTTCGTGGAAAGCACAGATTAAAGAAAATAGATGTAATTGCTGGGGATAAGGTTATTTTTACAAAAGTAAACGAAAATGAGGGTGTTATAGAACAAATACAACCAAGGGTTACCGAACTTTATAGACCAGCCATAGCAAATGTAAGTCAATTATTGATTGTGGTGTCTTTAAAAGCACCTCGACCTAACTGGGTGCTATTAGATAGGCTTTTAGTTTTAGGGGCTCATTCTAACTTGAGGTCACTTATTGCTTTTAATAAATTAGATTTAGCAGACGATGATACTGTTTCTCTTGCCAATGAATACAAAAAAATTGGATATACAGTTTTCTTTACAAGTGTAAAAACAGAAGACGGATTAGATGGCTTAGAATCACATTTAAATGATGAGATAACAGTTCTTGCAGGACTATCTGGGGTTGGAAAGTCAAGTTTGATTAATGTTTTAGACCCAGAGCTAGCCTTAAAAATTGGTGCAGTAAGTACTAAGGTGGAAATTGGTAAACATACCACTCGATATGTTCAGTTACTACCATTGAGCTGTGGAGGTTTGGTGGCAGATACCCCTGGGTTTAATAGATTACATCTGCCATTAGACTTAAAAAGAGAGGAACTCAGATTTTTGTTTCCTGAAATGGAAAGAATTCAAAGGGCTTGTAAATTTTCTTCTTGTCTCCATAAGGCAGAGCCTGGTTGTAAAATTAAAGAAAGTGTAGAAGAAGGGAACATTGCAAAGTGGCGATATGATAATTATTTAACATTTTTAGAGGAAATCATTACTCAAGAAAGGAGCTACTGATGAAAAACGTAATGGTAGCACCATCTATCTTATCTGCAGATTTTTCAATGTTGAAAAATCAAGTAGAACTAGTGGAAAAGGCTAATGCAGATTGGCTTCATTTAGATATAATGGATGGTCATTTTGTACCGAATATTACCTTTGGACCATCCTTGATTAGTAGTTTACGAAAGCATTCATCCTTATTTTTCGACAGTCATCTAATGATAGAACAACCAGATAAATACATTAAAGACTTTGCGGAAGTAGGGTCAGATCTAATTACAGTCCATGTTGAAACAACTAAGCATTTACATCGGCTAATACAAAGCATAAAGGACTATGGTATAAAAGCTGGAGTAGCCCTTAATCCAGCCACTCCTTTAGAAACAGTACAATATGTATTAGGGGAAGTAGACCTTATTCTAGTAATGTCTGTTAACCCTGGTTTTGGAGGACAAAAGTTTATTGAAAATTCACTTGAAAAAATAAGAACCCTCTCAGCATGGAAGAAAAAAGGTGGTTACGCTTTTAACATCCAAGTTGATGGTGGAATTTCTGATAAAAATGCTCAAGTAATATTAGAGGCTGGTGCTGATGTTTTGGTTGCTGGATCATATATTTTCAATTCCCAAAACATATCGGAAGCTGTACAGAGTCTAAAATCTAATTGTGCCAGATAATTCTTTATGTTATACTTGTTTGAGAGTTAGTAATAAGCACTCCTTCGGGGCAGGGTGAGATTCCCTACCGGCGGTATAGTCCGTGAACCAATTAAGTTTGGTTGATCCGGTGAAATTCCGGTACCGACAGTTATAGTCTGGATGGGAGAAGGGGCTTTATATGTGTTTTTGTTATATATAAAAGCCTATCCCTTGAGATAGGCTTTTAATTATCCCGCAATAGGG